>QJYE01000123.1 GCA_003235785.1 Nitrospirota bacterium | reverse complement strand
TCTTTATCGGTCAGTTTTTGGAGGAGCTTATAGGCTATATCCAACAATCATCAATGCAGGGTTGGACAATTGTGAATCACATCAAAACTTCAGAAAAACACGTACTTAAAGGTCGATTCCCTCTTTCCATATTTCTCGTTTCGTGCCAGGATTGAGCTCAATCAGTTCTGAGGGGCCAAACCTACGGCATTCGACACACAACCATTTCCTGTCAGAAATTTTCGTGATGCCACAAAAAATTCTCATTATTGGCAATTCGGATGGTATTGGGGCGGCGATCACGCGGGCACTCGTTGCCCAAGGAGATCTCGTCGTCGGAATCTCTCGTAGCCCAAGTCCGCTTGGGCCGAACGGACCAAGGCACGTCGTGCAGAATGTGGCCGCAGCAGACTATCCCGAAATAATGCGCCGCATCATTGTGGAAGAGGGTCCATTTGATACATGTATTTATTGTGCCGCTATTGGTTCAGAGTTGAAGCTACCTGATCTCTCGCAAGAAGCTCATGTGATTGAGGTTAACTTCACCGCCATGGTTCACACACTTGCGACACTTACCCCAGGCTGGCTGGAACAGGGCCGAGGCCACTTCATCGGCCTCTCCAGTTTAGCGGATGACTTTTATAATGCGGATGCACCTTCCTACACCGCATCAAAAGCCGGATTCAGTAACTATTTAATTTCCATGGCACTGAAACTCAAAACTCAAGGGGTGCAGGTTACGAATATCCGGTTTGGCTTTGTGGATACCAAATTGCCTAAGGCCTCGTGGAAACCCCTCATGATGACCCCCGATCAGGCCGCAAACCATGTCATACGCTGTTTGCAATCCAAACCCATGCAACTCAGTGTTCCTAAATTGGCAGGTCTGGTTATTCATAGTATCCGCTGGATGCAGTCACTTCGCGTCTGGACCTCATAAATTATTTTTGGAAAATACCGCCCTATTTGCTATGGTTCTGTAGGAAAAGTTGTCCTCAATGTCATCTTCGCGCCTCTTACCCTCAGCAAAGGAGCCCTCCATGTCAGAGGTTATCGATTCCCCTTCACCTCATCCTGAAATGTTGGCACACCTTGGCCCCCTCGCAGCTTTAATCGGAACATGGGAAGGAACTGAAGGTGTAGACATTGCCCCCGCCAAAGACGGTTCAAAAGAAACGCATTTCCGTGAACGCATGACCTTTGAGCCGATTGGTCCAGTCGTCAATGGCTCACAAACCTTATTTGGTCTACGATATTCCACCGTCGCATGGCCACTGATTCAGGAAAAGCCATTTCACGAAGAAGTGGGTTATTGGTTGTGGGATGCCGACCAAAAACAAGTGATGCGGTGTTTTATCGTTCCTCGAGGCATCGTCGTGAACGCAGGGGGAACCTCCGAGCCTGACGCCAAAGATTTTCACATGGCAGCCGCTGCGGGGGAGGCCGTATACGGCATTCTTTCAAATCCCTATTTAGATCAGAACGCGAAGACCGTACGTTATGAATTAACAGTTACCATTCATGAACCCTGGAAATTTAGCTACAAAGAAGATACACAGCTGCAGATTTCTGGTCGTCCTGAGGTGTTTCACCACACAGATCAAAACACCCTGAAGCGCTCAAACTAAGCAGCACGTAGCTCGAAAAAGAGCATCAACCATTCCCTATTTTGGTCATTTCCGACCTGTTTAATCCGGAACCTACCGTCTTCGTCAGTCCCGACAGGTCGTTGAGCCTGCCCCTGCAGTCGTTGGCAGGGGAGAATCTATCTGGCTTAGAATTTCAAGATAGATACCCACCCCTGCCAATAGCTATAGGGCAACCGCTCTCATTGCGACATGACTAAAAATTAGGGAACAAAGAACGGCTATGGAGTTTTTTGTTTCCTTTTGCTGGGATCCACGAACTCTTTCTTCTCGAAATCATAGACCCAGACCTCGCCCGTCCCGATAGAATAGACCCATCCATGCAGGCGCAAATCTCCGCGCCGCAATCGGGTCGCAACCGCCGGATGGGTTTTCAGATGATCCAGCTGAACCAATACATTTTCCCGTATAGTGGCTGAAAATAATTCGTCCCCCTGTAAATGCGAATAATGATCTTTCATGATCCGCACCGTCGTCCCGGCATGTTGTAACCAGGCCTTGACAGCCGGAAGGTCCTCCAGTTTTTCCGGATGCAATAGCGCCTTCATGGCGCCGCAATCGGTATGCCCGCACACAATAATATCCTTCACTTGGAGAACGGACACCCCATACTCAAGAGTGGCCGTACTGCCCCCGATGGCCGAACCGTAAGTGGGAATCAAATTTCCGGCATTGCGGATAATAAACAATTCGCCGGGTTCAGTTTGGGTCAACAATGACGGATCGATTCGTGAGTCGGAACAGGTCACAAAGAGCACTCTCGGCGTTTGCTGCCCCGACAACAGCCCAAACAACTCTTTCTTGTTTAAAAAGACTTCTTTCTGAAACTTCAGCAATCCTTTCAGAACTTTTTCCATGATCTCTCCTTCTTGCGCGTATCCCGTGCAGTTTCCTTCTCGCCCATTAGCCTTTCGAGCCCTGGCTAGGGTACATTGCCAAAATATCCGACCAAGCCCCAATATACAATCTACGCCTGATATGTTGAACAACCTCGATACCCAACATTTCAAACAAGCCCTACTCAAGCTTCGGTCTGAGCTCCTCGCGGTGGAACAATCCGGTCAGGATGCGGCTCAAACCGTCGAGTTAGATCAAACAACCATCGGACGCGTCTCTCGCATGGACGCCCTGCAAGGACAGGCTATGGCCAAAGAATCCCAACAACGGCGAACGATTCAACTGCAACGAATCGAGGCCAGCCTTCAACGAATAGAAAATGGGATGTTCGGAATCTGCCTGCGGTGCGGGGAAGACATTCCTGTGAAGCGCTTAGCGTTCGACCCGACCACCCCGTTGTGCATCGCCTGCGCCAGTCAAGGGGAAAAAGGCTAAGGGGGTATCATGGAACGTTTCCTTTTTGTTCTCGGTACTTCGAAGTTTCTTGTTCATGATATCGACTCCCTCACCTAGTATCTGTCCAACCGTCACTCAGCCTTCCAATAGGCCGTTCATGAAACTGCATGGTGAAAGTTGAACGCCACGACCTCAAACCATAACTGCCCCCTATGCCGGTGGGAAGCCACTGACGTATTTTATCAGGATCTGCGCCGGGACTATTTTGCCTGCCGACATTGCCAATTAGTCTTTGTGCCCCCGGCACAATATATATCAGAAGCCGATGAAAAGGCAGCGTATGATCATCATCAGAACTCGCCTGCTGACCCCGACTATCGCCGATTCCTGAGCCGGCTCTTTCTCCCTCTACAAGATCGTTTAGCCCCGGAAAGTCAGGGCCTGGATTTTGGGTCAGGCCCCGGCCCGACACTCTCAATCATGTTTAAAGAAATTGGCCATACTGTCAACATCTACGACTATTTTTATGCTAAGAATCCTATCGCCTTACAACAAAACTATGATTTCATTACCGCCACAGAAGTGGTGGAACATCTGCATGATCCGGCAACGATTCTTGAGCAATTATGGGAGCTTCTTAAGCCAGGCGGTTACCTTGGTCTGATGACCAAACCTGCAGGAGATCGTGAGGCCTTTGCCGAGTGGTTTTATAAAAACGATCGAACCCATGTGTGTTTTTTCTCCCCGGCCACGTTTGAATGGTTGGCCGATCAATGGCAGGCGGATCTAGAATTTTTCGGCAACGATGTCATGCTGTTTCACAAACAAGTGCCACCAGCATCCTAATTTTTTGCGTCAACCATCCCTCATCCCTCTCAATGCCTCAGCATACAGACATTGCAATCATCGGCGCCGGCGCGGCGGGACTCGCGGCAGGAATTTTCGCCGCCGGAACCAACCCGAATCTTCGCATTATCCTTCTGGATAGTGCCAAAAACATAGGCGCAAAAATTCTCGTCTCCGGCGGTGGACGCTGCAACATCACCAACCAACGCGTCACCGCTTCTGATTTTCATGGTAACCGGAAGCTGATTGACCGGATCCTACGACGCTTCGACGAACAGGCTACGATCAGGTGGTTTGAGTCACTGGGGGTACTCCTGCAAACAGAAGCCACCGGGAAACTGTTTCCCGTGAGCAACAAAGCCCGAACGGTTCTGGATGCGCTCCACCAACGTTGCGCAGCACTCGGCGTTTCGCTTTTAACGCAACACCCCGTTCGAGACATAACAAGAGAAGGAGATGAGTTTTCGATCCAACATTCCCGGGGAACCCTTCGGGCCAACCGAGTCATTCTCGCGACGGGTGGCCGGTCTCTCCCCAAAACCGGATCAGATGGATCAGGGTGGGCGCTAGCCCAACAGTTGGGACATACGGTTCAACCTACCCATCCCGCGTTGGTTCCACTGCTCCTTGATCCCTCATTTTTTCATGCCACCCTTTCTGGCATTTCACATGACGTGATGCTCACGACCACCATTGCGGGAAAAACCATCGATCGACGCACAGGGAGCTTGTTATGGACGCATTTCGGTATCAGCGGACCCGTGGTATTGGATGCCAGCCGGTTTTGGGTTCGCGCGGCCACACAGAAAGAAGACGTCCACCTCTACGTGAACTGCTTTCCCCAACTTTCCCCTCATGACATTGAGAAATGGCTCATACAGACAGCCGCTCTCCCCGGCCGAAAAACCATACCTGCAATATTAGCTGAACGCTTGCCATCCCGGGTCGCCGCCACACTGGCCAGCGTTCATGAACCTGACCTTTCCCGGACTCCTGTGAACCTTCTTTCCAAAGAAGCCCGCCGAATTCTCGTTCAGTCACTCACGAATCTTGAACTGCCGATCATCGGATCACGAGGATGGAATTTTGCTGAAGTCACGGCCGGCGGTGTCCCCTTAGAACAAATATCCCCTCAATCCATGGGCTCTCGAATCGTACCGGGTCTCTATGTGATTGGAGAAATGTTGGATTGCGATGGCCGCATTGGCGGGTTTAACTTTCAATGGGCCTGGGCCACCGGATTTCTCGCCGGCAGCCATGCCGCTCTGCAGTTTCCCTCTTCGGATTAGGTCAACCGGCCGCTTGGCTTGCACATTTGCAACCTATTACTCCCCTCCCAATCTCTACCTTTCCTAGAGAATTTTATCTTTCAAATAATTCTTCAAAGAAGGATCTGGGCAAACCATGGAGATTGCCCACGCTCTTTTGTTAGCATTCACCGAGGATGAACGCGTACATTTTCGACAACAAGTCTGAAGAGCGGGAATTTCGACGACTTCAATTAGTAGAGGCCGCGAATGATCCCACCACCATCGCCTTATTGGAAAAAACGGGAATTCAACCAGGGTGGCATTGTCTGGAGGTAGGGGCAGGCGCAGGCTCCATTTTGCGTTGGCTGGGCCATCGTACAGGACCGTCAGGATTAGCCGTGGGCGTCGACAAAAACACCACCTACCTGCAAGATTTCACTTCCACTCCTTTTCAGATTTATAAGAACACATTACTAGAAGTTGAATTGCCACAGCCATTTGACCTCATTCATGGCAGATATATCCTCATTCACAACCAATCCGATCTGGCCATTCTTCACAAAATGTTTTCACTCCTCAAACCGGGAGGATGGGCTTTATTTGAGGAACCGGATTTTACGTCTGCCACCTTAATGGATCAAGACTCCGGAACCTCTCAAGCATGCGTCAATAGGGCCATTTGCCAAATGTTTGTGAATGCAGGATTAGACCCTGCCTACGCCTTTGGCCTTCCGAAAAAACTGGAACAAGCCGGATTCCACCTTGAACGAGCACCATCTATCATGCATCTGTGCCCGGGGAAATCACCCATGGCCAACGTCATGGGCGAATCGGCATTGGTATTGGAACAGGAATATTGCCAAACCGGCCTCTGCTCACCACAAGACATTCACGAATATGTCAGGCTCTCTCAAGACTCCACCCATTGGGCTCTCTATCACTCCACGACCTCTGTTATTGTTCATAAGCCCTCAACCTGATCTCCAACAGGACATACCTTCCCATACCTCACCACATCAGGGCTCGACTTTGGAAATCTTATGAAAGATTAAAAAAAGCTGTCTCTGATTTTCTTATTTTCGCCAAATGTATGCTGCAACCACAGTGTCTACGTTTGGTGGAATATGAATCTATTGTAGACACCTCTCTGTCCCTCCTC
>QJYE01000464.1 GCA_003235785.1 Nitrospirota bacterium | reverse complement strand
ATACTCAGTCCAGCCAGTGGCTGGAAATTTCAGCTCAAGCATCGCATCTGGTACCTGGCGACCGCTCGTGGAGCCTTTGGCCTGAGTGGCCTTCGTGATCAGACGGGCAGTTCGGGAAATTTTATCGGACAGGACATTGAAGTACGCCTGCAATGGGCCATCACGTCAAATCTCGGATTTGATGCAGGATACGATCACTGGTTTAAAGGCTCCTATTTTGACCGGCTTCCAGCCAGCGCGGGACTTCCACCAGGGGGAAATAAAGACACCGATTACTTTTATGTCCTCACGAATATCCGGTTTTAAGAAATAGTCACGTTCACGAATGTCCCACCAAAACAGGCTTCTCCCATGAATGCCCTCTATTATCCCTTCCATTTATGTCATGACCGAACCCTCGAGCAATTGCTTGCAGACTATCAAACGGTTCACTTTCGTGATTTCATGGCTCTCCAACTGACCCCGATGATGGGCACCACGGCGTTTCCTGATCGCATGGGCGACTATCACCCTGACTATGTAAAGGCGGGGCGGATTATTCAGGGCCATAACCTGAATGGCGCGATGACACCCGAAACCGTGTTGGCGGTGAATCAGGACTTAGGTGATCCCCAATGGCGATATCTTTTTCAAGAATCGTTAATACATGATCGTCGCTTTCAGCGTGGGCTATTTGCTGCTCCCCTAAGTCTCTCGACCGAATCGGTTGACGCACAGCCCGACCCTGAGTGGTTTCAATTCCGGGACAAAGAATGGGAACACGAATCGTTTGACGTGAAAATGGTTCAAGACTGGAGTCGACGGCGACTCCAGGGAGAAGAAGCCACTCGATTTGAATATGGGTGGGCCCTCATTAAAACCTCCGCATCGTTACACTACACCATTCGACTCTGCCACCAGCTGAACGTCGTGGCGGTCACAGACTCGTCATCCCACTACCACTTACTCAAGCGAACCTCCGACCGAGAACAGATCGCACTACACAACGCATGCGTGAAGCGAGAAGGTTATTAGGAATTCGTATGAGCCATCCACCAATAGCTAGACACTCATGACTTTCCCCCCATATTCACAAGGGTCCTACGGATGACCCTTGCAAAATGATGGGAATCTATCCAAGACCGGAGAAACAAAGGATTCATTTTCTTCCAGACCGCTGCTCACTTCACTGAGGTTACATCACAGCCTTCGGTATTCTCCCCTGTTTCTACCCGTTAGTATGTATGCCTTCCTGAGCCATTCAGTTTTTCCTACTAAAAATTTATAGACCTTCCGCCGATACAATGCAGACGATTGATGCCTGTGGCTACATGGCCAAAACATAAAAGCCAACAGGGGCATTGGTAGAACCGGTGGCCAAAACAAAAATAATTTGACGATGAAAGCCATGGGCAGGAAGATCGTTCGTTTGCCCTGCCCAAAGAGAACAAACAGGAATGAGGATGGTGGGCAAGACAACTCGACTTCATTGGAAGCCAGTGGCGATTGTGTCGCTGTTAGCCGCATTGGTCACGTTCGTCCCCAGGCTTCAGATCGCGGATACTTTCGGGCAAAACCCGGTCATGCGCATTTGCGACATCAAGGGCAACATCAGTCGAAATGGAGAACGGATTTATCATGTCCCGGGCGGCGAATGGTACGAGAAAACGCATATCAATCCCATCAGGGGCGAACGGTGGTTTTGCTCCGAACCGGAAGCCAGAGCGAAGGGATGGCGGCGGTCTCTTCATTGAGCGCACTATCCAATTTGGGAATCCCTTTTTAAAAAATCTGTAGAATTGTAAATACTCCAGAATAACACCCACCTTGTAACGCCAGTATTCTAAAACGAAGTGCAGCAGGTATTTCTGGTCAAGAGTTGCCTTCGC
>QJYE01000091.1 GCA_003235785.1 Nitrospirota bacterium | reverse complement strand
AGTCTATTGACGTACCTCTTTTTGAGGTAAGGTCGAAAAATAAAAGGGGGGAAGTCGGAAGGCTTCCCCGTTTTTGTTTTAGGGTCGTAACATGTTATCCTTTATAGTCACGTCCATTGTTGGTATGGTGGTAGAAGGGTTCGTCATTGTATGTCAGGACATTTATGGAGGGTGAGAAAATGGTGAGTCGGGTCTTATTGTTCGCCTTTTGTGGCATAATCATTTGTACTCCAGCCTGGTCTTATACGGATATAACGGTTGAAAATGGAGGAACGCTGAAGGGGAAAGTGACGTTGTTAGGGGAAAAACCTCGACCCATGGCTATGAATTTGGTCACGATTCCTGATGCTGTTTACTGTGGCAGGATTTCAACGGGAACCGGCTGGCGAATAGTCGAAGATTTTATTATTGGTCAGGATGGATCGTTAAAGGATGCCGTTGTGACGTTAAAGGATGTGAAAAGAGGAAAAGCCTTTAATCTTAACAAGGTAGAAATTGAAGCCATTGACTGTGACTTTTCGCCTTTTGTGAATGTCATTAAGGATCAGGACGAACTGACGGTGATTAATATGGATCCGATTGAACACGATATCCAAGGGTATGAAACCGCTCGCGAACGCGGGGCGAGAGTCCTTTTTAATAGGCCTTTGCCCATGAATCCTTTTCATAAAGTTGTCTCCCTCTTTGGAGATAATGCTCATACGCATATGCCTGGACAGCCGATGGTGGAAAAAATACATCTTCGCAAAAACAGAAATATTTTTGTGATGCAATGTGGCTTTCATCCGTATATGTTTTCCTGGGGCGTGGTTCTGGATAATCCATATTATTCCATTACCAAAGAAGATGGGGTTTTTGAAATTTCCGATATTCCTCCTGGAGAATATGAAGTCGTGGTATGGCATCCTGGGATGAAGTCCTATCTTCAGCAAAAAGTTCAGGTGAAAGCCGGGAAAACGGCGAATGTGAATTTTCAATATGAATCTCCCCAAGGGCGCCGTAGTGCCCATGAAATGCATGAAAACCCACGTTTTGGAATGGAATTACTTGACGAGGGTGAAGAGATTCTCCCAACGCTTCGTCTGCAGGTTCCGTAAATTCTATGGGATTCCTTGGCTTATTTATTGTCCTCGCAGGGCTTTGGTCGGTGGGGAGTTCACAGGTTTCAGCCTATGACGTGATTGAGGTTGAAGGCGGTGGGGTGATTAAGGGAACCGTAAGCCTGAATGGGCCTGTTCCTCCACCTAAAGCCTATAATCTCATTACGTTTCCTGATCCGGAATATTGTGGCCGAATTTCCGATGGAACGGGGTGGCGCTTACTCAAAGACTTTGTGGTCAATCAACAAAATCAGATGCAAGGGGTGGTGATGGTGCTGGAAGGCGTGATGGCAGGAAAACCCTTTGCTCTGTCCATCCCTAAAGTGGAAGCTCAGGACTGCCAATTTTCCCCATTCACAACAGTCGTTCGCAGTGAGCATGGCATCGAAGTCGTGAATATGGATCCCGTTATGCACGATATTCAAGCCTATGAAACTTCAATTACTCAAGGTACGCGTGTCTTATTTAATTCCCCTCTGCCTTTTAATCACAAGCATCAGCGTGAAAATATTCATGCCACACATGCACATGTTCCGGGAAAGTCCATGGTTCACCAATTTCAACTGAGCAAAGGTCGAACCACGTTTGTGATGCAGTGCGGATTCCATGCCTATATGGAAAGTTGGGGCATCGCCGTAGATAATCCCTATTTTACGTTTACGAGTGAAAGCGGGAGCTATGAGATTACCAACATCCCTCCTGGAACTTATCGACTGCGAGCTTGGCATCCCAGCGTAAAACACGAACAGACTCAAATGGTCACCGTCGAGTCGTTACAAACCACCCAGGTGAATGTTGTGCTGGAATCTCCAGTTGGACGGTGGACGGCTCATACCCGCCAAAAGCCCGCCAGGTTTACCCCAGCGGCGTTAGGACGCCCCATCAGAATTGAGCCATTGGTTGAACTGCAACGTCCATGAGATGGCTTTTCGCCTTCTTCCGCCCTTCTTCTACTTCTTTGACCTGGATTTTGATCTTCTTCAGTTCTGGCCTGGCCGTCGCGTTCTATTTCTTTCCGCACGCACGAGTTGAGGCGCAGCAGGTTGAGTTCCCGGGTACGAGCCCTGTGGAATTTTCAGCCAGACTGGTATGGACAATAAATGGGCGTACAGCAAAAGCCCAACTATTCGTCAAAAATGATCGTTATCGTATCGAACATATGGGGGGAGTTAAAACAGAATTGGGATATGCTGGTGTCACAATTGTGCGGTTAGATGAGCAAAAAGTCTGGTATGTCTTTTCTCAACGACGAATGGTTGTGAGCGTTCCATTAACCTCTGACTATTTGCTACCATTTTCAGTGATGATGGGAGGAGAAACTGAACGGAAGTTGGTTGGGGACTCCATGGTGGGTGATCGGTCAGCTGTGCTCTATGAATTGGTGGTTCAGGATCGACTCGGCCGTAGTGAACGCTTTTTCCAATGGGTTGATTCAGAACGAAATGTCCTCTTGAAGCTCTTAAGTCAGAACCGAGATTGGTTTGTAGAATATGGACATGTGGTGCTCTCGCCGCAACCGGACTATTATTTTGATCCTCCGTTGGGATATAGGATGATTGAGGCTCAGGAAGCCTTCGTCCCCAGAGGATAAATTATGGAGTGGAGAATGTTGAAGTGATGACAAAAAAAAATAGATGGCTGTTGATGAGTTTCTTTTTCCTGTGTGGCCTTTCGGCGGGCATAGGCTGGGCCGATGACACAACCGATTCAATGGTGGCGCAAGCACAGCAGGCGTATGAAGAGGGAAAATTTCAAGAAGTCGTAGATATACTCAAGCCTGTCTTGAAGAAGACTCCAGTGCCACTGCAGGCGACTCGCTTGCATATTTTGGGTTTGGCTCGCTTAGGGGAAATCGTAGAGGCATTGGATGCGTATGAGGGTATGGTAAAGGTCACGACGCGGGAAGATGAGGGGTTGTTGCGACAAATGGCCATTGCCAGCATCTTACCGAGACGGACGGATATGCGTGAGCAAATTCGTGGAGCGGCCTATACGGCCCTCAAAGAAATTGATTCGGATGAGGTGGTCCCCTATTTGGAAGATGGACTGACCGATGGAACGGGGATGCTCCGTGCATTGGTGGCCGAAGCGCTTGCAAAGCGGAAAGTCGGTCAGCAATCCAAGCGATTTCGGAATGCGTTAGAAGATGGGGCGGGATTGGTTCGAGCCGCTGTCCTGGTTGGTTTAGGGAGAACCGGTGATGTTGAATTGACGAGCTTGGTGTCGAAATTCCTCCAGGATGAACAAACGTTGGTGCAAATTTCGGCGGCTCAAGCACTCTATGAGTTGGGGCAGAAGAAATATTGGACACGATTAGAACAAGGGGCTCAGAGTAAGGAAGGGTATGAACGAGGCGCAGCCATTCGTGCCTTTGGTGAATTGGGGGACAAGCGTGCAATTCCGATTTTGGAGAAAACGGCGAAAGATACTCAGCCCTCTATTCGTGCTGCGGCTCTCGTGTCCTTGGGGAAATTAGCTTTCCCTGAAACCCTCCCGACGCTCAAGGCCGCGTTGTTTGATCGAATTCCGGCTGTGCGGAGTGTGGCAGCATTAAGCTTAGGATACTTTGCGCCTCACGAAGTGTTGGCGCCGCTGAAGAGAGGCTTGGGTGATGCGAATCCTGGTGTGAAGGCGGCAACAGTGGCGTCATTGTTGCGCGTTGGCGCGCCTTTTTCAGTCGTTGAAGGCGCAGTGCATCAGCTTCTGCAGGATTCCAATCCCGCTATTCGATCGGGTGCCGCGAAAGCATTGGGAAATGGAAAAGGGCCGAATGTCACCGCGACTTTGACAATGATTCTGAATGATGCCTTGCCTGGTCCCAGGATTGTCGCGACGCGCTCGTTAGGGCGGATACAGGAACGGGGCTTGTTGCCCGTTTTGAAGCGGACCCTTCGTGATAGCGATGCGGCGGTGCGTGTCACTGCAGCTGGTGCCATTGTTCGAATTTTGGATGCAAAGGTCGGCTCTTGATTGGAATAGTGCAAATACTTGATTGGAATAGTGCAAATAGATGGTAAGCGGGGTGATTCGAACCAGTGGACAGTGAGAAGGAAAAGGCAAGAAGGGTATGCGTCGGGTTTCCATGTTTCTTATTTCACTCATTACGCCTCACTCCTGACTGCTTACGGGTGATTTTCTCTTAAGCTCGCTTCATTTTCTGTCTAGGCTGGCACGTCATGATGAAATATTGGCTTATTTTCTTCTGCAGTCTCTTCCTTCTCGGCAAGGGAGCGCCTATCGCGTTTTCGCACCAGCCTGAATTGGATTCTCAATCTGAGCTTCAATGGCATGTATGGGGACCAGAGGCCTTTAATCGGGCGCAAACGGAAGATAAGTTGATCCTTCTTGACCTCACGGCCGTGTGGTGTCATGCCTGCCATGTGATGGATCAAACGACCTATGCAGACCCACGGGTTCTCGCATGGCTGCAGACGCATTTTATTGCTATTCGTGTCGACACCGACCAACGCCCGGACCTTGAAGCGCGGTATCGAACTGGTGGATGGCCAACGACGAGCCTCCTTCTGCCAACTGGAGAAATCCTCTTTCAAGCCAATTCCCTGGAACCAGACGTGATGCTTGAGTTTCTTCAAGAGGCTCAGGAAATGTATACCTTAGAAAAGGAAGAGCTACGTCAGCAGGCCGTCCAGTTGTGGGATCGAGTCAAGAAACATGTTCAAGGCAGTCAAGAACCAGATGGGGGGCTTCGTCCCGCTATGGCTGGCCAAAGCGTGGAAATGATGAAACAGCAGTTTGATTCGGTGAATGGAGGTTTCCGAGATCACCCTAAATTCTTTGAGCCTGAGGCCATTCAGATGGCTCTGACGTATGGGTTCTTTGAACATGATGTGGCGTTGACGACCATGGGGTTGAGCACTTTGGATGAACAGGTCGCATTGCTTGATCCGGTCTGGGGTGGGTTTTACCGCTATGCGGAACAAGCCGATTGGAGTCAGCCCCATTTTGAAAAAATGCTCACGGTGCAGGCCCAGAATCTCCACAATTATGTTCAGGCCTTCCACTTAACGGGGAATTTGGAATACAAGCACATTGCCATACGCATTATTGAGTATGTGGATGCATTTTTAACCGATCATCAGACTGGCCAGTTTTTTGAAAGCCAGGATGCTGATGTACGTGACCAGGCCGGAACGACGCTCATCTCGGGAAATGAATATTTCTCTTGGGGCGCGGTGAATCGCAAGGCCAGGGGAACTCCTCTAGTAGACCGGACAAGCTATACAGGCAGCAATGCCGTCATGGCCTGGGCCTACCTTTACGCCTCTCAGGTGTTTGAAATGCCAGAGTTGCAAGAGCATGCGCTCAAGAATCTTAAGTGGCTTGTTCATGAACGGTTTGATAAGAAGCATGGTGTCGCGCATAGCGCGAGCGATGGGTCGGTGTTGCTCCATGGAATGCTAGCTGATCACGTTCGATTGGGTCGTGGGTTGGTGGAGGCGTTTCGTGTGACAGGGGACCAGCAGTTTTTGGAAGATGTCCAAGTTCTCGCTCAGACCAGTCAAGCGTTGTTGTATGATCTAAGAGCTGGAGGGTTTTTTGATCGGCCGACTTCTAACGACAGCTTGGGTCTGCTCAACGTTCCCACAAAGCCGGCGCGAGAGAATATTCAGGCTGCTCGCTTGTATCTGGATCTTTTCTATCTTACAAACCGGGATGAGTACCGATCTGTTGCTGAACGAACGTTGCAGTCTGTGGTGTTTACGCCGCAACCCCTTCCTATTGCCGTAATAGGCTTGGCTGTTGATGAATGGTTTCGTCCACCAGTGCATATTGCAGTGGTGGGCATGTCGGATGATGCCAGGACCCAATCTTTGCGAATAGAAGCCCAACAACTCTATTGCCCGGGAAAGATGATAAAAGAGTTTCGACCCCAACAAGGGCGCATGACATGGGGTGAGGTGACCTTTCCTGAGCTTAAATCGCCTGCTGCATTTATCTGTACGGATCAGATATGCTTAGCTCCGGTTTATGAGGCAGAAGAGATGAAAAAACGGTTAGCAGAATTGTTGACACTCCTGGGAAAATCAGTCCTCTCCCATGACCTCTCACATAAGATGTCAAGCCTCATGGCACGTTTG
>QJYE01000111.1 GCA_003235785.1 Nitrospirota bacterium | reverse complement strand
GTGTAACCAAATGATTTTATATGGTGTTGCGCGAGTCAGGCTAGGTGAAGAGTGGATGCTCTGAATCTGCCCCTTAGCCCCGAGAAATAGTGAATTTTGGGATGATGCCGATCCTCTGATATCGGGCGCAGGCAAGACGGGAGGTGCGTTAGAGACGAGTGCCGACCGACACCCCGGGGTCTCAGACAGCATCGAGCCTGACAACGACGATGGAGTAACCAGGCGAGCATCGGAAAAGCCCCCAAAGGTTCTTGGTGAAGCATCCCGGGTCGAAGGGATAGTAACCGAGTATGGTCGACCAACGTGAAAGGAGGCGGCCAAAAGACGCCGATGCGAGGGATGGAGACCGGTACGACTGCAATGGTTTAGCGATGAAGCGGCCAATCCCCGCTGAGCGAAGGTCTCCACGGTCAATTGCCCGTGAAAGGAGAAACGTTGACACTATGCAAAGAGTGACCATCGATGAGCACTGACCTGACACGGATAGGAGACAAGGCCCGCAAGGAACCGGATCTGGTATTCACGTCATTGTATCACCACGTGACGGATCTGGACAACCTGCGGGACTGCTACGAAGCACTGGACGGCAACAAGGCTGTTGGTGTGGATGGCGTAAACAAGGAACAGTACAGGGAGAACCTCGAAGAGAACCTTCAGTGCCTGTCTGACCGGCTGAAGCGTATGGGATATCGACCCCAACCCAAGCGCAGGAGCTATATTCCGAAGCCGGGCAGTGAAAAGGGGCGGCCGTTGGGAATCAGCTGTTTTGAAGACAAAATAGTTGAGCTTTCGGTGAAACGGGTTCTGGAACCGATCTACGAGCAGATCTTCGAAGACAGCAGCTATGGGTACAGACCTGGACGCAGCCAGCATATGTGCTTGGACAAGCTGGGGCGAATCATCCAACAGAAGAAAGTGAATTATCTGGCTGAAATTGATATCAGATCATTTTTCGACGAGATGTGCCAGAAATGGATGATCAGGTTTCTGGAGCATCGGATTGGCGACCCCCGTATAATAAGGTTGATCAAGCGTATGTTAAAGGGGGGAGTAATGGAAGATGGACTGGTCAAAGCCAGTGAAAAGGGTACGCCCCAGGGATCGATCCTGTCCCCACTGCTGTCGAACATTTACCTGCACTATGTGCTGGACCTGTGGTTCAGCCGTAGGGTCGAAAAGCAGTGCCGGGGAGAGGCGTACTATTTCAGGTTCGCCGACGATTTTCTGGCCTGCTTTCAGTACCGAGAGGATGCGGCGCATTTCGAGAACCGGCTAAGGGACAGGCTAGAAGGTTTTGGCCTGGAGGTAGCCGAAGAAAAGACACGCTGCATTGAATTTGGGCGATTTGCGCGGAAGAATGCACGGAGACGTGGCCAAAAGCCGAAAGAGTTCACATTCCTGGGTTTTACGCACTATTGTGGGAAAACCATGAAGGGGAGCTTCAAGGTAAAGCGACGTACCAGCCGCAAGAAATTTGCCCAGAGCCTACAGGAGTTTACCGAGTGGGCGCGCGATAGCAGGGCTGTTCTGAGAAAAGGGCAGATGCTTCGCCAAGGCAAGATTCGCGTGGCGGGGCATCTGAACTATTACGCCATAACGGACAACTCGGCGATGTGCTGTGCCTTCCTTCATCATGCGACGAGGATCTTGTTCAAATGGCTTAATCGTAAAAGCCAGCGAAAGACGTATGCATGGGAGGGCTATCTTCAGGCACTTAAATGGGTCGGATGGCCGAAGCCGAGGATCCGCAAAAACCTGAATCCATTTCGTAGACTACAGGTTATCTGAATAATTGACCGAAGAGCCGGATGTATGGGAAATCCGCTTGTCCGGTTCTGAAGAGGGGCCGGGGAACAACTGAAGGTACGGCTGAGATCT
>QJYE01000477.1 GCA_003235785.1 Nitrospirota bacterium | reverse complement strand
TGGAGCGCCATATGGGGTGGAATTATGGGGTACGACGATCAATGCCTCTTTTCTTTTTCGCGGCGCGGGCATGGAAAAACCGTTGAGCTGGGAGATTCGGGAAATATCCAGGAACACGGTATCCGGTCCTGCGCCCTATTTAGATGCCTTGCTGAAGTTTGAAACCCACCCCCATTACTTTTTTCTTGGTTCCATACTGCGCAAACATACCGAAGGAGTTGGCTCGCAAAAGGAAGCCCTGTTACAGGCCGTCACGGAGTTCGTTTTTGAGGTCTACCCCTGGACTGATACGGTGGTGGGTCAGGGTGGCACTCGAGTCCAAGACCATTCCATGGAGAACTCCGAACGGGTGTACCAGGAAGTGGCTTTTCAACGAACGCTGGATGAGCTGGTCCGTCAGAATATCCCGAATGAACAGCTCGAGCCTATTGCCGAACGGCTCTTGGATTCGGCAGATCCTCATTCCCGAGTGCGGGCTGTACAGATTCTGGGAGGAAACCCAAACCCGATCCTTCAGGAAAAGATCAATAAATTGGCCACAGACGATCCCTATCGAGCCGTCCGACAAGCCGCCCAACAATTTTCACCCCTCTAAAAGTTTTTGTTTTATCCGTGATCCCCGACATGTGGTAAGCCTGCCTCTGCAGTCGTTGGCAGGAGGGGCACATCTCTTTCCTCATCCCCAAGCAAGCAAAATCATTTTTTTAATTGTAAACCTAAGATCTTGGACGTAAGGGGAGGGGTAGCTCCTTAGGTGGTTTTTTCTTTTCCGGCTTTCTGACGAGATCGGGTCTGGCTTTGAGAATCCAGGCAATGGCCTGTTCATTATAGCTTCGGAGCTGGCCGTAGATAATCGCCCGCATGCTGTAAACGGTCTCGATATAATCATCAAAATTCTCTTGCGTGATTTCTTGGGGAGCCACATGGAGTAAGGTTGGGAGGAGGTCACTTTCACATCCGGAGGCTTGCTCTTGGAATGATGGATATACGAAGTGTTTGGCGAGATCAATTCTATGGCACAAGATGCGTGCGAGTTGGTTGTAATTACGCTCTTTGTGTTCTTTCCCGGCAACCCCAAGGATGTCTCCGCCATAGAGATAGACCTTTTCCCAGGAAATGGCAGACGGCGCTTGTTGGAGAAGGGTATCCATTAACGAGGTCTTGGCTCCCAACAGTTGCTCTTCAAATGCGGCGGCCACGACATATCTGGCCATATCCGGATGTTCGCATAAGATGGCGGTCATCCAGCCAAAGCACGTTTCCTGAGTATGGGGATCAAGATAATCAATGATCGTTTCGATCAATTTCATCTCTTCGCCCGTAATGAGCGCTCGATTCCGTTGCATGATTTCCCGGGCCTTCCTGACCCGCCGACGCACCAGCTCAATACTCGAACCGCCATTAAGCATATGCGCGTTATCGTAATCACCCCGTTTTTCTTCATTGCTAAGGACAGCATAGGCTTCGTTGATCTTGAACATGCGTTCCCTGGCAGCAGGGCGTTCGAATTGCGGAACGACATCCTCATGATTCTCTTTCACGAAAGTTCGCCAGGCGGACTGGATTTCTTTTAGGAGTGCATCTTCAGGCACGCCGAGGATTTGGTAGTAGTTCATGCCGTCAATCATGGAGGGGAATTTTAATGGCCGGCACGGTGTCATGCAAATGATTCAGGTCGAATGACATTTGCAGGTGCCCACACCCACCTGGTCATCCCCGACATTCGTTGAGCCTGCCCCTGCAGTTGTTGGCAGGGGAGGATCCATCCCTTCCTTCATGATTTGGACGCGGAACAACAGTCATGTTACTCAAGCTTCATGTTTGCCATGTTCTTCGCTCTTGCCTGCTTTGGTCCGATGAGGGACGAAGGATAGGGTGAT
>QJYE01000407.1 GCA_003235785.1 Nitrospirota bacterium | reverse complement strand
GTTAGGAAAGGGGATTTCTAAGGTCTTCACCTGATGAGGGGAAGGCTCACCCGGTGTGGCCCATGAGAGGTTTGCGAACACGGCCATTAAAAGGCTGATCAAGATAGAGGTTAAGAACATTCTCCACATACTTCCCCAACAACTTGGGTTGAGCATTTGTGGTAATCGAGACCATGCGCCTGGTGTGCTGGGTGGGTGTGTCATACAGGGGCTCCTCCTTTTCGAAGTATCGGCGTGACCATTCAAAAAAAGTTGTCATACCGAGAGGCACCTTCGTCAAAAATAGTGCAATAATTTGAATAGTCAAGACGGTCGCCTCTCTGACAATACACAATAGCAGGAATGAATCGTATTTCAGAAGCCACTTGTGAGGAAATATTAGCCATGTTTCATCACCTGGAGAATTTCAGGGCGAAGAAGGAAGATCCTCAAGTGAGATTGCAGTGTCAGACGGCAGCCGTGGGTTGTGTTCCACAGAGTGCAGGTCTGGCAGGTCTTTTCGTGGATTCACCCCGAGTTGTTTGAATTTTCGTGCAGATGGCAAAACACGGTTTTCTAATGACGCGACCGTGGCGTTGTATGATTCAACCGTACGGCCTAAAGCATGACCGACTTTCGAGAAGTGCTCAACCATTGTGCCCATTCGTTCCGCCAATTCTTGCCCCAAAACACTAATGCGTTGCGCCCCTTCCGCCACCTGTTCTTGCCGCCATCCATAGGCAATTGCCCTTAACAAGGCAATGAAAGTGGTAGGGGTCGCAATGACGACTTTTTGCGTTAGGGCCGACTCAATCAGTGATGGATCTTGCTCGGCGGCGGCGGCCAAAAACGAATCATTGGGAATGAATAAGACCACAAACTCGGGTGCCGCAGGAAATTGATCCCAATATTCTTTTGAGGCGAGTTGGCGAATATGGGTTTTGACTTGTCCGGCATGGCGCTTCAATGCCATTTCACGGGATTCATCAGTTGTGGCTTCCAAGCTGTCGAGAAAGGCGTTGAGTGGCACTTTCGAGTCAACGACCACGTCTCGTCCGGCGGGGAGCTTGACCATCATATCCGGACGCTGTCGACCTGTTTCTGTGGAAACACTTTCCTGTTCATGGAAGTCGCAGTAGGCTGACATCCCAGCGAGTTCTGCGGTTTTGCGTAGGGCAATTTCACCCCATCGGCCTCGCACGTGAGGGGAGCGTAAGGCATTCACGAGCTTGGATGTTTCGGCCTGAAGGGTCGATTGCGCGGTTGCCAAATATTTCAACTGTTCGCTCACCGAGCTGAACTCACGCAATCGTTTATCTTCTAGCGCTTTGGTTTCTTGTTGATAGGTCCGGAGGGATTCGGTGAGCGGGTTCATTAAGGCTTCCAGGGAAGTTTGGCGGTGATAAATTTCATTGGCAGTTTCGTCTTTGAGGGCTTTGAATTTTTCTTCAGCTAAGGTCAGAAACCCTTCATTATTTCCGGCTAAGGCCTCAGAGGCTAAGGAGCGAAAGGTATCGGAGAGGGTGAGTTTGGCTTCATTCAACATGGCTCGTTGGGATTCGATATGGTGTTGGGAGTCCGTTAATTTGACTTCCGCCGATACTTTCGCCACTTCCATCAGTCGAAATTCCTGCCGAAAACGGCCGTATTCAGCATGCAGGGCGGTTAGCTGAGCTTGAAGATCTTCGGCATGACTGGTCCTTGCAGCAAGCTGGGTTTCCATCGTCCGAAGCGCTTCCAGCCGACGGCTTCGATACCAAAGTGCACTCAGTGCCCAGGCGAATCCACCACTGAGCATGGTGCAGGCAAGAAACCACCATATGGCTTGTGGGTGTTGCAAGATATTCATGGGTGTCAAGAACTTTGTACCCCAAGTCGCGGGTCCGAAGATACTCTAGCCTGGCAAAATTCCGCCCCATAGTTCAAGGCCAGTTTTTGAGTCCACCAGAAATGGAGAAGTGAGATGGTCCATGAAAACCCCTTTCTGGAAAGCGTTTGAAGGAAGTGCGAATAGACGAAGGCCGTATTCTTGGGTAGAGTGATGAAAGTGGGAGTGTGGCGCAGGGGTTTAGACCAACAGGGAGAATCGATATGGAGAAAAAACAGCGAGTTTCTTTGTGGTATTTCATTCTGGCCTTTTGGGCGCTCATCATTCTTCAGGAAGTCTATGTGGCGTCGCAACATATGGATGAAGTGCCCTATAGCCAATTTAAGGGATGGGTGCAAGACGGGAAGGTAGCGGAAGTCTCCATTACGGAGACGATGATTTATGGGAAATTAAAAGAGGAAAAGGAAAAGTCTCTGGGGTTTCAAGCGGTGCGGGTCGACGATCCGGATTTAGTGCGGTTGCTTGAGGAGCAGCATGTGGAATTCGCCGGCGTGGTGATCAGCACCCTGTGGAAAGATGTGGCATCGTGGGTAGTGCCGATTTTAGTCTTCGCCGGAATTTGGTTTTGGTTATTGCGAAAACTTGGGCAAGGTGCTGGCGGTGGATTTATGCGTATTGGTAAATCCAAAGCCAAGGTCTATATGGAAAAGGACATTCCCACACGAATGAAAGATGTGGCGGGGGTTGATGAAGCCACGGAAGAACTCCTGGAAGTGGTGGAATTTTTACGGTCGCCGGAAAAATATACGCGAATTGGTGGGAAAATTCCGAAGGGCGTCCTGCTTGTCGGGCCTCCTGGCACAGGAAAAACCTTGCTCGCACGGGCCATTGCCGGAGAAGCCGAAGTGCCGTTTTTTTCAATCAGCGGATCAGAATTCGTTGAGATGTTTGTTGGAGTGGGCGCAGCCAGGGTCCGGGATCTATTTGAGCAAGCGCAAGCGAAGGCGCCATGTATCATTTTCATTGATGAGCTGGATGCGATCGGGAAAGCGAGGGGCTCTGGTCCGATGGCACATGAGGAGCGTGAGCAAACCCTGAATCAGCTGTTGGTTGAAATGGATGGGTTTGATCCTCGCGTCGGTGTCATTCTTTTAGCAGCGACGAATCGGCCGGAAACCTTAGATCAAGCCTTGCTCCGCGCCGGTCGGTTTGATCGGCAAATTTTGGTCGACCGCCCTGATCGAAAAGGCCGAGCGGCGATTTTGGCCATTCATGCGAAAGCCATCAAGCTGGCTCCTGGCGTGGAATTAGAAAGTATTGCCGCCATGACACCTGGCATGGTCGGGGCGGATCTGGCCAATGTGGTCAATGAAGCGGCGTTGCTGGCCATTCGTCGTGGGCGAGAGACTGTACAACAGGAGGATTTCCAAGAAGCGGTTGAACGGGTTATTGCAGGGCTGGAGCGGAAGAACCGGGTCTTAAGCCATGATGAACGCCGGCGAGTGGCCCATCATGAAGTGGGACATGCCTTGATTGCCCTCTCCTTGCCAGGCTCGGATCCAATCCATAAGATTTCCATCATTCCTCGTGGCGTGGCTGCACTGGGGTACACCCTTCAGTTACCGGAAGAAGATCGCTATTTATACACGCGCACAGAATTGCAAAATCGCATTGCGGTACTCTTAGGAGGGCGTGCGGCGGAAGAGCTGGTATTTGGGGAAGCGTCGACGGGAGCGGCAGATGACTTGCAAAAGGCCACGAGTATTGCGAAGCGAATGGTCAAAGATTATGGCATGAGTGAACTGCTAGGCACGGTTGCTTTGGATCAATCAGCCAAACCCGCCTTTTTGCCGACGGCTGACACATACTCAGCTGGAACGTATTCAGAGCAAACAGCTCAAGAGATTGATTCAGAAGTTCGTCGGTTGATCGATGAGCAAGGACAGCGCGTTCGAACATTGCTAGCGGCGTTGCACCCGGTGTTACTGTCTGGCGCCAAGAAATTACTCACGGCGGAAGTGATGACTGGCGAAGAATTGAAAGCTCTTCTGCCCCCTAAGGAAGAAGAGTCCGTGCTTCAATAAACATCCAATCCCAGAAACCTTGCTTAGTGGATACTCTGATGGAATTGGTTTTCACCAGTTTGCCGATGTTGCTCCGGTTCTTTATGTCTTGTGTCTGTCCTTTCCAATGAATTGCGTGGTCGACCGTCTCAAAAAGAGGGAAGGGGCGAGAAGACTTTTGAGCTGGGGGTGAGTAGAGAAAAGCGGGCCTGACTTATTCAGTCAGGCCCCACGAGTCAGATTGACTGAAACAAAGGGAAACGTTGAGAACACAGGATAGGGGAGTATGACCGACTCATTCCTTACAACCGGCTAGACCGTTCATTGGATGTGAAGCATCAATGGCTTGAATGCATACTGGGAGTCTCTCCATGCTGGTCGCTTTGAATGTCTTGGGTTTCATGAGTCGCTTGGACATCATAGACGGCTCCTTCTTTTTCCAGGACCGCAGTGCCAAATCGATAATTGGGAAACATCGTATTATGGGCCATGCGCCGGTCTATCGGATTCTGAAACTCTAGCTTGGTTTTGACTGTTTCGTTGGCCAAAACCACCAATTTCATATTTAAAAATCCTCCCATCCCCGGGTGCCAGGCTACCAGAGTGTAGACTCCTTCCGGGACATCGGGAATGCTGAAATTCCCTTCCGCATCGGTAATGGCGTAGTACGGGTTATCTACTCCAACTCCCCAGCTTTGCATGTATGTGTGAAAGCCGCATTCTAAATATAAAATTCTACGTCCCTTGGAGAACTGAACTGTGTCGAGCATCGCTTCACCAGGGTTGTGTTGATGATCCTTGATTCGGTTCTTGGGATGGAACGGGTTGAGCCGGAGTGGCCGATGAAGCATCACTTTTGAGCCAAACGGGGCTGTTTCATAAATTTGTACATCATGAATAATGGGATCCATATTGACGATATGGAGTGGTTGTTGATTTTTCACAACGGAGACCCAGGGAGTGAAGAGGCAATCTTCCACCGTCACTTTGACTGGACTTTCTTGGGGAAAAGGTTTGCCTTGAGAAATTCCCTCTAGAAAGACCACGGTATTTTGCAGCCCTCCATCCGGCGCTACTTGGAATTCATCAACCAGGCGCCATCCTGTTCCTGTCGAAATACGCCCGCAAAAATCCGTATCGGGATTGGTAATGAGACTGTACGCCAATGCCGGGGGTTCTTTCCCCTCTAAGGTCACTTTCCCGGTTATGGTGCCTCCGTTTGAAACGGTAATTTCTTGATAGGACAAGGTCGGTGAAGTAAGAACAATGGAAAATCCGATGGTAAGAAGAAAGCCAAACGCGAATTTCATAATCAATCCTTTGGTAAGTCGAGGAAAATCTTTTCCAGGCAACTATGAATTCTAAGGAATTCCTGAACCCTATTTCTAGTCCCCATCACTCTTCTTCAAAAAAAAACTAGAGAAAATTTTCATAGGCGATTCCCTGACTATTCTTGAAGGAGATATAAGAATATGGCTTGTGGCATTCAGCGACATCTCTGCGTCATGTGACTGTGGCGAATCTCCCCACCATCCAGCCTTTTTTTCTTGAACCCCCACTCATTTGCAAGATTTCCTCAATTTTCTTTGTGTATTATTGATTTTGAGAGAAAAGGCATATCTCTTGCCACTTATCAAATGTCTATGGCAGAACCTTGCGCGAGGTAGGCCTCAAAACGGCAGGAATTATTGGCGATGATTGAAATGCGAATTCATGGGCGAGGAGGGCAGGGGGTGGTCACTGCCGCAGAGTTGGTAGCCTCGGCTGCGTTTCGAGATGGGAGAGTGGCTCAAGCGTTTCCCAGTTTTGGATCCGAGCGAATGGGAGCTCCGGTCACCGCCTTTTGCCGGATAAGCGCCAATCCAATTCGCAGCAGGGAACCGGTGTCGCATCCTAATGTGTTACTCATTCTTGACTCGACGCTACTACATCAGATGGATATTTTTAGTGGTCTTTCTGATCAAGGAATTGTGTTAATGAATTCCACGAGAAAGGTTGAAGAACTCGGTCTGAAAGATTGGATGCTTCAGCATCCGGACGTCGAGTTATATAGTTTTCCTGCCTCTGATTTAGCCGAAAGACACTTAGGGCGGCCAATAGCCAATGTCGGCATGGTTTCGGGTTTTGCCTCCATCACCGGCGCACTGACCAAAGAGTCGGTGCAGTGTGCCATCCAGGAAAAATTTCCAGGGAAATTAGGTGAATTGAACGCTCAGGTTGCCTCTGAGACATTTGATTATATTTCGTTTCAATCCGTCCAAGGCTAATGTGTTTTTATTCACAATGAGGAACTGGTGAAACAACAAATCGAAG
The DNA here is from genome assembly GCA_003235785.1 of Nitrospirota bacterium. Classification (GTDB taxonomy): domain Bacteria; phylum Nitrospirota; class Nitrospiria; order Nitrospirales; family UBA8639; genus Nitrospira_E. Next base: position 59 of record QJYE01000407.1, on the reverse strand, counting down.
GATCCCAAGCGGTGGCTCAAGCCGTGGCCCTCTGTCGCCCCGAAGTCATGGCCTGTTAT
>QJYE01000354.1 GCA_003235785.1 Nitrospirota bacterium | reverse complement strand
GTTCGAAAGCATGTGAATGTTCTGCAACATCTGGCAGGCCATTTCTCCAAGCAACTGAGCGCAATTGAACGAGCAGAGCTACAGGAAACAATTCAAGATTACCATCAGTATTTCACGCCTCTGGCGGTGCCTCTCACACTCATTAAACATTATGTGCGTATCCTGGCCGTTCCCTATCTCATGGATCAGGTGTACCTTAATCCACATCCAAAAGAGCTGATGTTGCGCAACCATGTCTAATCAACCGAATCATGCTCCAGCCTATCGCATCAAAACTGTCGCCGGCATGACGGGGTTGAGTACCCACGTCATCCGGAAGTGGGAAGAACGCTACCATTTGGTCCATCCCCAACGAGGCCCTAACGGCTACCGTACGTATAGGGAAGACGACATTCAGTTTTTACTCTACCTGAAATCTCAACTGACCAATGGAGAAACGATCGGACAGTTGTCTCAAATCGGCGAGACTCATTTACGTCAGGCTATGCAAGACCTTTCCTCTCACTTCGCGAGTCTTCCCAATCAATTTCAATCTGATGCTCGACGCATTATCCATGCTGCTCAAAATCAGGATTATGAGACCATTCAAAGAAGCATTGCCGGTTGGATTCTTCAATTGGGATTGGAGGAAGCTATGGGAGGTATTTTATTTCCACTCTTGCGCTTCCTCGGTGAATTATGGCACCAAGGAAGAATCTCTAATTCCGCAGAAAACACTGTGAGCCGGATTATTCGTCAACAGTTAATCGATCAATTACGGAAAGATTGGTCAAGTGGCCAAGCTCAAGCTCTGATTGCCTGTGTCCCTGGGGATTACCATGAAATTGCCCCGCTCACTACCACGCTTCTTCTTCAAAAACGCGGATGGCAGGCAACCTATTTAGGGCCGAATGTTTCATTCGAGGTTCTTCACATGGCCTTGCGTCGCAGACATCCTGACCTTATGATCCTTTCCAGTACGACAGAGCCTGATTTTCAGACAGGTCAGTCTTGGATTGAAACCATCGTTCATCTGTTTCAACCACACTGCCGGGTCATGGCAGGGGGAGCAGGTTTTCGGGGACTCTCTGACTTGCTCGTTAAAAATGGAATTCCCTATTTAAAGCAGGTAAAAGAGGTGACAATGTTAGATCACAAGGCCCTCGCTACCCTCTAATATAGAGCTGTTCACAAAATCATGACCACATGGTTTTCATTCATTAAAAGGAGCTGCTAATAATGTCAGAACTCAAAAAAGCGATTCTTCTTGTCGGACACGGTGGCATTCCCAAAGGATACCCACAAGACTTAATCACAAAACTCAAACGCCTTGAAGCGCAACGAAGGGCCACCGGCAGTCCCATGTCCCCCGAAGAATTAGAATTGGATACCAAAGTTCGGACCTGGCCTCGAACACCAGAAACCGATCCCTACCAGGCCGGCCTGGAAGCGTTGGGAGCAGAGATGAAACCAATGTTGAATGGAGCCCTTTTTGCTTTAGCCTATAATGAATTTTGCGGACCAACGCTGCCGGAAGCGGTGGAGGATCTCATCAAACAAGGCGCGCAATCGATTACGGTCGTGTCCACGATGTTCACACCGGGCGGTTCACATTCCGAACTGGAAATTCCCGAAGAGTTAGAAGAGCTCCGCAAACAACATCCAGGGGTGACATTAAACTATGCTTGGCCCTACAATCTGACGGATGTCTCGAAAATGCTCATGGAGCATATTGCACGTTTTTCTTAATCCTTACGAAAAGCGATTCGAGTTTTCCATCAGTCAATATTGATTGGGAAGAATAGACGTGTTTCATGAGCACACCTCTATCAAAAAAGAAAAAAAGCAAAAGGAAAATTCCGGCTAAAAAACCGAATTTACACCACATCCACCACATCGCCATTCCAGTGCC
>QJYE01000072.1 GCA_003235785.1 Nitrospirota bacterium | reverse complement strand
TACCGCAAGGGGGAGGCCCGCCGTTTTCGAAAGCCGACCCCTATGCCACCGCGGCTGAATATCGACCGAAAACGGCCTCGTTGGTCTACGATGTCTCTCAGCATGAGTGGAATGACACGACGTGGATGGAGGAGCGAAAGACTGGTGACCCGCTGAAAAAACCGCTTTCGATTTATGAAGTGCATCTTGGCTCGTGGAAACGTGTCGTGGAAGAGGAAAATCGGTGGATGACCTATCGGGAGTTGAGCGAAAGCCTGGTTCCGTATGTGAAGGAGATGGGGTTTTCGCATATCGAACTCATGCCGATCGTCGAACATCCATTTGATGGGTCTTGGGGGTATCAGGCGACAGGGTACTTTGCGCCGACGAGCCGGTTTGGGACGCCAGACGATTTCATGCATTTTGTCGATGTCTGTCACCAAGCCGGTATTGGCATTATTATGGATTGGGCACCGGCCCATTTCCCTGACGATCCCCATGGATTGGCGTTTTTTGACGGAACACATCTCTATGACCATGCCGACCCCCGCAAAGGCTGGCACCCGGAATGGAAAAGCCGGATCTTTAATTATGGCCGGACTGAAGTCAAAAACTTTCTCATCAATAGTGCCTTAAGTTGGTTTGATCGTTATCACATTGATGGTCTGCGTGTGGATGCCGTGGCGTCCATGCTCTATCTGGACTATGCGCGAAAAGACGGCGAATGGGTGGCGAATCAATTCGGCGGAAACGAAAATCTGGAAGCGGTGGAATTCATCAAAGAATTAAATGCGGTCGCTCATCAGGAGCATCCCGGTATCCTTATGATTGCCGAAGAATCCACAGCCTGGCCTGGCGTATCTCGGCCAACGTATGTGGGCGGTTTAGGTTTTTCATTTAAGTGGAATATGGGGTGGATGCACGATACGCTGGAATATTTTCAACTTGATCCGGTGTACCGAAAGTTCCATCAAGACAAAGTTACCTTCGGCCTCATGTATGCGTTTACGGAAAATTTTGTGCTCGTGCTTTCACATGATGAAGTTGTGCATGGGAAGAAAGCGCTGCTCGACAAAATGCCTGGGGATGACTGGCAGCGGTTTGCCAATCTTCGTGCCCTCTATGGCCATATGTGGGGCCATCCTGGGAAGAAGATGCTCTTCATGGGAGGGGAAATCGGTCAATGGTGGGAATGGAATCATGACGACAGTCTGCAATGGCATTTACTGGAATATGCCCCGCATCGAGGGTTGCAACAATACATCGCGGATCTCAATCGCCTGTATCAATCAGAACCGGCGTTATATCAAGTCGATTTTGATTGGCAGGGCTTTCAATGGATTGATTTGCACGATAGCGAGAATTCTACCCTCACCTACATCCGCTATGCCCAGGATAAGACCGACTGTGTGGTTTGCGCATGCAATTTCACGCCAATCCCACGGGAGCAATATCGTATGGGTGTTCCTCGCGGTGGCATGTATCGAGAGGTCTTGAATAGCGATTCCGAAATCTACGGCGGCAGTAATATGGGCAATGGCGGCAGCGTGCAGGCCGATCCCATCCCCTGGCACAATCAACCCTTCTCACTCCTCGTCACCCTCCCGCCTCTCAGCGTTCTCTTCTTCAAGCCTGAATGAAAAGTCGTAGAGTAGTAACGTTCTCCCCTGGTGACTTCCTAGGGGTTTCCTCTAGGGGTCAGACTCGAATTAAATATGCATAAAAATCCTACTTTCATTGTGGATTTAATTCGAGTCTGACCCCTAGGCTGTGACCCCTAGGAGGAGCGGCTAGTGCGAGTTGGTTGGAAATTCAGTGGATTCAGATTTCCTGAATTTATTGGCTAACTGGCCGCCGGGATATGTGATCGGATGTTCTTGAGGTTTTTCTGCTCGGCATGTTGGGCATGATGTCA
>QJYE01000117.1 GCA_003235785.1 Nitrospirota bacterium | reverse complement strand
AAAAAGGAAATTCTTCAAGGAGTTGCTTCAGGACACTCAGAGCTTCTTCGATCTCCCCATCGTTTTTCAAAATAGTGGCTTGCAGAAAATAGGCTTCCTGGAGGATTTCAGGCGGTGGAAGCAAGTCGATCAGCTCTAATACGGTCTTGAGTGCTTGAGTGGTTCGTCCTGACTCCAATTCGGCTCTGGCCTGCTCTAAGGCTAGAGAGTGGGGTGGAGCGGCACTCAGTGAGGCTTGAGGGATCAAAATGAAAGAAGCTACTCCTACAGAAAAAAACAAGAGCATTCGGGCGCAAAAGAGCCGAGAGATTTTAATATGTGGCCAGGCCGTCATAGAATAGGTAATGGGAGAAGAAGAATGGAACAAGTGCCAGGTAAGGTGATCAAGAAACGTGGTATAGGATTAAAGTGACCATGATAGGAAATTTAATTTATTATACCAGGAAGTTCGCTTACCTAAATAGGAGAACAAGCCAAATTCTCCCAAGCCTCTGGAAACATCCAACTTGTGCTATGGCAGAAGGTACTTCCCCGCAAAAGGTATTGAGGCACAGGCCCGCAATTTAATTAAGGCAACGCAGAATGGCTCATTCACCCATGCAAGAGGCTATTGATGAATATCTCATGATGTTGCAAGTGGAAAGTGGGTGCGCGGCAAATACCTTGGCAGCCTATCGCCGAGATTTGCGGAAACTCCTCGATTTTTTCCAACAAGAAGGCATTCCGGATGTTTCTGCTCTGACCAAGCCGTTGTGGGGGCAATTTCTCGGTAGCTTACAGGCCTCGGGTTTATCGGCCTCATCAATTGCGCGCTGTCTGGCAGCGGTCCGGGGTTTCTATAAACATGTGGCGTTGGGGCGCGGAAACGGGGCTTTCGAAAGTGTGCTCAAAGGCACCCCGAAGCAATGGGCACAACTTCCCAAACTCTTGTCCGAAGGTGAAGTCACGCGACTACTCAATCTGCCGGTTATAAATCATCGAGAGGATCGGCGGGATGCCGCGATGGTGGAGCTGTTATATGCCACGGGTCTTCGCGTCTCGGAGTTGGTCAATTTGGAAGTGGCGCATCTCAACCTGGAAGTGGGGTTCCTGCAGGCTACCGGCAAGCGCGACAAACAGCGAATTGTGCCCATCGGGGATAAGGCACGCCAATTAGTCACGGAATATCTGCAGTCTGCTCGTCCAGCCTTTGTCAACAAGCGAACGTCTTCGGCGTTGTTTCTCACCAGGCTGGGTCGGGCCATGAGCCGGCAATGTTTTTGGAACATTTTAAAGGCCAGAGCGGGTCGAGCGGGCATTACCAAGCCCATTTCCCCCCATATGCTGCGGCATTCGTTCGCCACCCACCTTTTGGATCATGGAGCCGATCTGCGATCAGTTCAAATGATGTTGGGCCATGCCAGCATTGCCACCACCCAAATCTACACCCATGTCGAGCAGACCCGCCTTAAAAAAGTCCACGACCAATACTTTCCCCGCAAACACCGCTCCCGAAAGCATCCTTCTTGCGAGCCGGGTGCTGGTGATTGAACGGCATAATTCGTTCCAAGGGAGTGATGAAGGGGTTCACAAGAAAGCCACGACGTTCGATACTGTTTGGCCTGGCCCTATTGGCAATGCCCCTGCGGTCATTGGTAGGGCGAGTAACCATTCATGTACTGTCATACCCGCAGTTGTAGGCGGATATCCATCCGAAGAGAAAGTAAATTGGATTCTCGCCATTACAAGGAAAAGCTTTGAGGAAGCAACCTCATTGGCCACCATGGATTGTCTTTCTCTGGTAAGTAATATGCTGATCAAGAATTCCTTGCAGGGCTGAAAGAATGTTGAGCGATCTGAAGGGGCGTTTGACCTTTTTCCGCTAATGGCGTTCGCGTAAAGTATCATGATAAAGTT
>QJYE01000120.1 GCA_003235785.1 Nitrospirota bacterium | reverse complement strand
AACCTGAATGCTGCACAATCAAAGCGTTATGAATTCGTGTATGGCCTAATTTTTGGTCCGTTGGACTTAACTTGACAATACCGGTTGGAATCCTCAATGGGGTTTTCCCTAAAAGGGCAGGTCGGTCAACACTATTCATTCCCGCTTTGTGAGGGGAGTTTAGGATTTCCCCATGTGCACCAAAATACGCAACATTCTAACTCCGCAGTGCCGTCCACATTATACTGGATAATTTCCATGCCGATGGAAACGCGTCGAAGTGCGCGAGTTTTTGCCCGAACTCGTGGGCACGCCTTGCTGTGACTGTGAGAGGGTCGCTGGTTTTCCGAAAGGGCGCACGATAGACGGATTTCTGCGGCCTTTGAAACATCAGCACGTTGTTGGTCCACCCGACACCCGATTGCACATCATACAAATCCTGCCCGGGGTATCCACCCCATGGGGTCACCATAAAATAATGCCCATAGGCGGCAAAGAGATTGACGGTAATCGTGCCATAGCGAAGATTGGCAATGGCCTGATCCACCGCCAAGCTCGTCTGAGAATTTTCGAGAGACTTTGGATGAACCATGATGGTCGCGGCCAAGGTTCCCCACAAGGTCTCATTGGCGAACTGTACCGCACGATCGATGAACTCCGGGACGTTTGGCGCCTCCAGCGCTGTCTCAGCAAAGAGGCTACAAAACGCTTCGCTCTTAAAACAGATGTCATCTGAATTATCTGAGTCGACGTCAGCAATCAAGGTCCAGGGAAGTGAATCGTCCCCTGCCTTGCCAAACCGACTGGCATTCGGATGTGCGGTGACAAATGCCGCATAGCGGGCGTTTGCATTGGGATAGTACGCTTTGTGCGTCTGCACGTTGGACAGAACCTCCCCAAGAACATTGAGGAAGGTCTCCCGTTGACTCCAGTCCTTATGCTGAACGATGACTCGGGGGGTCATGCAGAAACAGCCTGCCCCCGCCACGAGCATCGTGGCAAGTTGGCCCGCTTGCTCCTTGATATCCTCCTGGCTCCAAGGACCAGGCACAATAATCACGGGGCTGACATTGCCCAACTCGGCCGTCATTCGTTTGTGGAGCACCGGGGTGCGCGCTTCCTTCCGTCTGGCTCCTTCAGAGCCGGAACCGAAGAGAATTGCGTCGAATGTTTTATCGGACCCCGTCAGCTGGATTTCATCAACGGCCGGGTGATGACAGGCATAGGTTCCTTCTGTCGCACCCCCTTGAATAAGGCGCAGAACACCTCGCTGGATTAACATCCGAAAGGCTTCTTCCATAAACGGGGACAGGTAGGCATTTACTGGATTCATTTTTAGGAGGACCACCTGATTCTCTACAAAGAGTTTGTAGAGGGAATCTACTGCAGGCAGCGAGGAAGCATTCCCTGCGCCAAGCACGAGAGCAATTTTTCCTTTGTGAGCCTTGTCCCGATAGCCCTTGGCCTGGGTGTTGACGACATCCTGGCTGGAAAGACCCGGTTCCATCCAGACTTCGCCGGTGATGCCCAGGAAGAGTATCTTATCCATTGTGGTCTGTGGAAAGACCTGTGCCACCACTTGTCCATTTTGGTGCATGGTGAGTGGATAGGGAATGCGCGGACGTCCAAAGTGTTGGATATCGTCAAGCGACTGACGCAACGTTCGTAAAGCACGGAACACAACAGCAAGAATGGCCCATTCCACTCCCTCACCAAAGGTCTGGGCCGGAATGGCCTTGGCGTACAGACTGGCCGCTACCCACCGATCGGCTACGGCCAACAGATCTTGTCTGATGGCATCCAGAAGGCGAATGCGTTCAGGAATGCTCCGTGCCACCCATCCATCTTTGTTCGCGTCAAGCACTGCTAACGCCTCATCAATCGTGCCCCTGGAACTTGGTGGCATACTGCCTGTGCAT
>QJYE01000547.1 GCA_003235785.1 Nitrospirota bacterium | reverse complement strand
TCACCATCGGCAATTTTGATGGCCAGCACTTGGGACATCGTGCCTTAATTGAGGCAGTGATTGACAATGCACAACGCCTCAATGGTGTTCCCATGGTGCTCTCATTCGACCCGCATCCGGTCACCGTTTTGCGTCCAGCTACCGTTCCGAAGTTTCTCTCTGATGCTCAGGAAAAATATGAATTTTTCGAACGCCTGGGGATCGCCGAGCTGATTATCTTACCCTTTACACAGGCCCTGGCAGCGCTGACGCCAGAGCAATTTGTGCAGCAGGTGTTGCATGATGGGTTGGGCGTCAAACGGTTAATGGTCGGAGAAAACTTCGTTTTTGGGAAGGGTCGGAGTGGGACGATCCAAGATCTTATTCGATTGGGTGAACAGGCTAATTGTGTGGTTCAACCGATGACGCCGGTGATGTGGGGTGGTGAGGTGGTCAGCTCCACGCGTATTAGGAAATGTGTAACCGCCGGCAATGTGGTGGAGGGGCGACAATGTTTAGGGCGGCCTTATCGGTTGGCAGGAATGGTGATTGAGGGAGAAAAGCGTGGGAGTCAAATGGGATGGCCCACGGCTAATCTGCGGATTCCTTCTCACCGGGTACTTCCTGCTGATGGTATTTATGCCACGCTGACAGAGATTGATGGTGAGTGCCTCCATTCGGTCGCCTATATTGGCACGCGTCCTACTTTTGAGGAAGGTGAGCGGCTTTTGGAAGTCCATATTTTTGATCAGCATCTGGCTCTGTATGGCAAATATATTTCTGTGTCGTTTATTGAACGCGTGCGAGAGGATAGAGCGTTTACCAACGTCGACGATCTGTTGAAACAAATGGATCAGGATGGCGCTAAGGCTCGCACCGTCTTAGCGCAGTATGAGGACCGGCACCCAATTAATTTGACGGCCAAAAAGGGACATGGTAGATGAGCAATCAATCGCAGGCTCTCAATCTGGAAGACGCTGTCCATAAAACGGTTCGAACCAGAGACTTATTGTGTTCGGGAGACCATATTCTCGTTGCGGTATCTGGCGGGCCGGATTCCGTTGCCCTATTGGCATGTTTGGTGGCGTTGTCTCCTCGTTGGAGCTGGAAACTCAGTATTGGCCATGTGAATCATGGTCTTCGAGGTGCCGAGAGTGAAGAGGATGCGGCCTTTGTCAAAGAATTAGGGAAATACTTTGGCGTCCCGGTGAGTATTCGTGAGGCGCGGCTCAATAAACAGGAGGCTAAGTTCACCAAGCAATCGCTTCAAGTCCATGCGCGGGAGGCTCGGTATCAGGCCTTGGCAGAGATTCTTCAGGAACGAGGCGCCACAAAAATTGCGACAGGCCATACGGTTGATGATCAAGCTGAAACCGTGTTGATGTGGATGATTCGTGGGAGTGGTACTGGTGGGTTGGGCGGCATTCCCCCGAAGCGGGAAGAACGAATTGTACGCCCCCTTCTGGATATTTCCCGAAGGGATATTGTGGCATATTTGGAGCAGCGGCAACAGGCTTACCGAATGGATTCGTCCAATAAGCAGCCCTACTATTTGCGCAATCGTCTTCGCCAGGATCTGATGCCTCATCTGAAAGAATATTCTCCTGGGATTGTTAATGTGTTGTCCCGGCAAGCCGAGATGATGCGTGAGGATCATGCGTATCTTGAAGATGTAGCAGCCGAAGCCTTTCAGCAAATCTGTGTGACTGCGGATGAACACGAGATTCAATTAGAGAGAACGGCTTTGCTGGAATTGCCACTCGCGATTCAACGTCGGGTGGTCCGTCACAGTTTTCAACAGATGATGGGCAAGACCCAAGGGCCTCGATTTGATGTTGTCCAACGACTCTTAGATTGCTTGGGCCAGGGCCAGTCCGGCTGGACCATGCGCCTGAAGGATGTCCATGTTGGGCAGGAATA
>QJYE01000451.1 GCA_003235785.1 Nitrospirota bacterium | reverse complement strand
CTTGCCGCGTTTTCTCTGTATGAGTTCTCCACCATCACTATCCTCTGCGCACCCTTCCCCCCATCTTTTGGGTTTGGTTGTTGCTCCGATTTTGGCTGGTTTGATGTTTATGTTTCTTCCGGAATCGCTGTCCGATTCAGCTCGAACGTTGGCGGCGATTTTGACCTGGGTGGTGGTTATGTGGATTACGGAACCCATCCCATTGCCCATTACCGCCCTATTGGGTTGTGGCCTGTGTGTGTTGGCGGGTTTGGGTTCGATGAAGTCGGTGTTTGCGGCCTTCTCGCACCCCATAATTTTTTTGTTTATTGGGAGCTTTTTTATTTCCGAAGCCTTGACCGTGCATGGATTGGATCGACGCTTTGGTCATTGGCTCCTTTCTCAGAAATGGGTGGGCAGTAATCCTATCCGGATCATGATGGCAGTGAGTTTGGCGGTAGCGGGTATGTCGATGTGGATTAGCAATACGGCTGCCACGGCGGTCATGTTGCCTATCGCACTGGGAGTGTTGAATGCCCTGCGACAGAGCGGAAAGGACCTCGGCCGCTTCGAAACGGGCTTTTTGCTCTGTCTGGCCTATGGCGCAGGCATTGGGGGCGTAGCGACATTGATTGGCACACCCCCTAACTTAATTGGCATTGGGCTGCTTGCTGAGCAAGCCAATGTCACGATTTCTTTTGACCAGTGGATGTTGATGGGCTTGCCGGTTGCCGTTGTTATGCTCCTCGTGATGTTTGTCGTGCTGTATTGGTTGTATGCGCCGACATCACTGGTCTCTTCTGACAATTCTTCATTGATGATGACGGCTCATCCTGGGCCTTGGACGCGTGGAGAATCCTTTGCCTTTGGCGTGTTTCTTTTGGCCGTGTTTTTATGGGTGTTGCCCGCCTTGTTATCCATTGGTCTAGAGCCTGACGATGCCCTTGTTCAATGGGTACACGTCCATCTTCCGAAAGAATTGGTTCCCATTTTCGCATCGGGCTTGTTGTTTCTTGTGCCCTTGAATTTTCAACAGGGCACGTTCACCCTTACTTGGAAACAAGCGGCCAATATCCATTGGGGCACGATTTTGTTGTTTGGAGGAGGCATCGCGTTTGGTGAACTGATGGTGAAGACAGAGTTAGCGCATGCGATTGGGCGAGGTATGGTGGGTATGTTTGGAATTGAATCCGTGTGGAGTTTAATGGGCGTGGCGATTTTGACGGCTTTGGTGTTGACGGAACTGGCTTCGAATACGGCTGCTACGAGTATGCTTGTGCCGGTGCTTATTGCTATTTCTCATACCGCGAATTTTTCTCCGATCCCTCCTGTATTGGCGGCATGTATGGCGGCGAGTTTGGCCTTTGTGCTGCCGGTGTCAACTCCGCCCAATGCTATTGTGTATGGCACGGGACGGGTACCGATCCTCCGCATGATTCAAGCTGGGTTGCTTTTGGATCTAATCGGTGCCCTGGTGATTTGGTGTGGGTTGCGCATACTGTGTCCGCTGTTGGGTTTTCAGTGAGAATCGTAACCTAGGCATTTTTCTCCATTGAAAGAATAGCGTCGTTTCGACATAATCCCCGTTCCTTGTTACCCGAATAACCAACTATGCCATCTCCCGTGCCCCAACTCCGATTTGTCGTCCTCACCAAAGATCCTGAGTTGCAGTCCAGGGTCACGCATCGTAACCTTCAGGAAAAGGTTATGGTCGTCGAGGATTGCTTGTCATTGGAAACCGCTATGGAGTCTGAGGATTTCACTGGCGTCATTTTGGATAAGCCGAGTCCCGATGTTCTGCCCAATCTTTCCGAACTGAATGGACAGTTGAATTTATCGAAGATGTTTGTGTATGCCGGACCCTTGCCTGCGTGGCGCACGATGAGCCAAATTCCCCAGATTATGGGGAGCCAGGGGGTGGATGAGTCGGTGATGGATCCGAAGGATGTGAGTTTAGCCAGTTATGTGGAAAAGAAAATTGGCGACTTTGTCCGGGCCATGAATGTGGGTTCTGGCAAAAATTTATATCCCACGTTAATGCGGGCAGTCGAACGGCCCCTCATTGAACTCGCCTTGCGGGAAACGCATGGCAATCAAATCAAAGCGGCTCGTCTCTTAGGGTTGAATCGTAATACCTTGCGAAAGAAAATTGCAGAATTTGAAATCTCCGTCAGCCAGGCCAAGCAAACTGCGCCGGGGAAACGCCGTCGGTCCGCTCAGGATCCTGCCACTTGAGATTCCCCCTTTCCCTTTATTTATCGGCTATTTCTTGACATGGCTTTCTTGGCAGACTAGCATAAGTCGAGTAGAATATAGGCGCGTAGCTCAGGGGGAGAGCGCTACCTTGACACGGTAGAGGTCGGCGGTTCAATACCGCCCGCGCCTACCACTTCCCCGAAATTATTAAAGGCATCCGGCTTCCTCATAGAGGGAGAGGTGCCTTTTGTTGCGTCGAGAAGGCAAGAAAAAGCCCAACATACCTGGCTTTTGGCTCCAATGAACAGAATATTGAAGGATCATAAAGCATGATCAAGCTATCCATTCCCGGTCAAAAGCCGCAAGCGTTTCCCGAGGGCATATCGGCGAAGGACGCGTTAACCAAGCTTGGTGGTTTGGGGTCAGCGGACGTGTTTGCTGTCAAGGTTAATGGGGTAGAAAAAGACTTGATGGCCAGCTTGAATGAAGATGGGACTCTAGAGCCGTTGTCCTTTGACTCGTCAGAGGGCAAAGAAATTTATCGTCATAGCAGTACGCATATCATGGCCCAAGCGGTGAAAGAATGTTTTCCTACTGCCCAAATGACTATCGGGCCAGCTATTGAAGAAGGATTTTTCTACGATTTTGCGTTTGAGCGTCCGTTTACTCCGGAAGATCTTGAGAAGATTGAGCAACGGGCCAAAGCCATCATTGACTCCAATCTGCCTGTGACGCGTCTGGAAATGTCTAAGACGGAGGCCATTGCCTATTACCAGGCACGTGGGGAATTGTACAAAGTGGAAATTCTGGAAGGTCTTCCGGACGAGCAGATTTCCCTGTATCAACAAGGGGAATTTGTCGATCTGTGTCGGGGTCCGCATGTGCCTTCTACGGGTCAGATCAAGGCCTTCAAGCTGCTTTCCAGTGCGGGGGCTTACTGGCGTGGAGACGAACGCAATCCCATGCTGCAGCGAATTTATGGCACGTCCTTCCCTTCCGAAGAGGCCTTACAAAAGCATCTGGATAACCTTGAGGAAATAAAAAAGCGCGATCATCGAAAATTGGGCAAGGAACTCGACCTGTTCAGTATTCAAGATGAAACCGGACCTGGGTTGATTTTATGGCATCCCAAAGGATCTCAGATTCGTCTAATTGTGGAAAATTTTTGGCGCGCTCAACATCTGGCCCACCATTATGAAATGGTGTATTCCCCGCATGTCGCCCGCTTGGATTTGTGGAAGACAAGTGGGCATTTGGACTTTTACCGGGAAAATATGTACGCCTCCATGCCGGTAGAGTCGAGCGAATACCAGCTCAAGCCCATGAATTGCCCTTTTCATATCATGGTGTATAAATCTCATTTGCGCAGTTATCGGGATTTGCCGGTTCGTTACGGAGAACTTGGAACGGTCTATCGTTATGAACGTTCTGGCGTGCTTCACGGTCTAATGCGGGTTCGAGGTTTTACCCAGGATGATGCCCATATATTTTGTAGTCCCAATCAACTCGCTGAGGAAGTCCGCAACGTTCTGAAGTTTACGACCTTTATGCTAGGGACCTTTGGCTTCAGTGAATTTAAGATGTACCTTTCGACACGACCAGAAAAGGCCGTTGGTTCACTCGAACAATGGGATCAAGCTACTCAGGCGTTGGAGGCGGCATTGAAAGAAGGGGGCTATGCCTACGAAGAAGATCCGGGTGAGGGGGTCTTTTATGGGCCGAAGATTGATGTCAAAATCCAAGATGCTTTAGGACGGTCATGGCAATGTTCTACTGTGCAAGTGGATTTCAATAATCCACAGCGATTCGGCTTATCCTATATCGGGGAAGATGGAAAAACCCATCAGCCCATCATGATTCATCGGGCCTTGCTGGGGTCGATTGAACGATTTTTTGGGATTCTTCTCGAACATTACGGTGGGGCATTCCCGACGTGGTTGGCTCCGGTCCAAGTGGTGATCTTGCCAATTTCACAAAAACATGAAGATTACGCCAAAAAAGTTGGGGAAATTCTTCGAACGAAGGGGTGTCGGGTCGATCTGGACTTGCGAAATGAGAAGGTTGGCCTTAAAATCCGTGAGTCAGAGAAGGCCAAGGTGCCTTTAATGGTAGTTGTGGGCGACCGGGAAGCAGAAACTGAAACCGTGTCCGTCCGAAAACGAAATGGCAAAAACCTGGGAACCATGTCTATGAATGATATTCTGCAGCTTATTCGGGATGAAACGCCCGAAGCGGTTAAACAAGGGTCTTTTCTCCTCGGATGACGCGATTGGCCATTCCTAAACAACGAATCAACCATCTCATCAAAGTGCCGGAAGTCCGAGTTATTGGGGCCGAAGGTGAACAACTTGGGATTCTGAAAACATCTGATGCCATCAGGCAAGCCAGAGAGGGAGGCTATGATCTCGTAGAAGTCGCGCCGACCGCCGAGCCACCGGTTTGCCGGATTATGGATCATGGGAAATTCAAGTATGAACAGAGTAAAAAAGAACATCGGATGCGACTTAACCAAAAGTCGACTCAAGTTAAGGAAGTTAAATTCCGTCCGCGCACGGACAAACATGACATGGAAACGAAAATCCGGCAGATCCGTGATTTCCTGGAAGACGGGAATAAGACGAAAGTTACGATTATGTTCCGTGGGCGTGAAATGGCCAATCGAGAGCTTGGCTTCAAAGCGATTGAGAAGATTATTGAGGAATTAAAAGGGGCAGGCAATATAGAAAGTCCTCCGCGCATGGAGGGCAGAAATTTGTATATGGTGGTCTCTCCCAAATAAGTAAGGGGCAAAGCCAGAAGCAAGTCATCACTGATTGAAAAAAAGGAACACAATCATGGCAGGGTTAAAATTGAAAAATCATTCTGGAGCCAGTAAGCGTTTTAAGCGTTCAGGCTCAGGAAAATGGATGCGACGTAAAGCCAAGGTCCGGCATATTTTGACGAGTAAAGCTCCACGCGTCAAAGCCCGGTTAGGCAAATCTGCTGTGGTAGCCAAAGTCGATGAATATGCGCTCTCGCGACTGCTTCCCTATAAATAGGGGGAGAATAATGAGCGCAGTAAGAATGTGTTTGGATAGGACAGTAGGATAAATTCGTGGATAATGTGCTTGGAGATAAAGGAGAGGGATCATGCCAAGGGTAAAAGGTGGGCCGCAAACTCGGCAACGTCGAAAAAAACGATTAAAACTTGCTAGTGGGCAATATGGCGGGAAGAGCCGATTATTCAGAACTGCGACAGAGTCCGTCGATAAAGGGCAAGCGTATGCCTATACCGGGCGGAAGCAGCGGAAACGGAATTTTCGTCAACTTTGGGTGACACGGATTAATGCGGCTGTTCGTGCGCATGGTGTCACCTATAGTCAGTTTATGAATGGCTTGAAGAAGGCCAATGTGATGATCAATAGAAAGATGCTTTCCGAAATGGCCATCCATGATGCTCAAGGATTTGCTCATCTCGTCACTCTCACCAAAGGCGAGGGACAGCCCGTTGCCGCCTAAGCATTCGGTATCGTAATTTCAATTTCAAACCCGGAAGTGGGCATATCTATTTGCCAACTTTCTAACACTTCCGGGTGAAATTCCCCAATATAGCCAATTATCTTCCCCTGACAGCGGATCCGTCCGACTCGGCCATCCAAAAAAGATGGATGGGATACCGGTTCCAAGTCATAGGGCCACACCATGTAGTACATCAGTAGATCCAAATAGCTGTGCATTTCAGAAAAATTGGCACCAGGGTGCGCACTGATGGCAGCCAAGGATAACACGGTTCGAGAGCCGACATTGGCCTCCTTGTCTACTCTGGCGACTTCGCCCACTTCGAACAAGAGATGCGGATAAAAGACCCGAGGTGATAATGCCTCCACACGAAGGAGGCAGGGGAGGATGGAAGGCCGCAAGCAGGCATAGGTTTGCGACATAACATTGTCGACTTCCACAAGCGATTCGTATTCGGTGCCTCCCAGGCGCATGCGCTCTACCAGTTCATTGCGGGAGGCCAAGATGTTAGAGAACATTTCCTGAAATCCAAAGCCCACTAATAAATCTCTGAGCTGGTCGCTGGTTTGTTCCTGTTGGGACAACGCACCGACGGTAAATGTTTGGGGCATGATAGGGGAAAAGGAATCATAGCCTCGCGTAATGGCCACATCTTCAGCTACGTCCATCACATGCATCAGGTCATTCCGGAAAGCCGGCAATTTGACGGCTACAGATTGACGTGTGCTTTTAACCTGATACCCATAGGAAGTGAGAGCAGTTTGAATCGCCTCGGCGCCCAATGCCATGCCTAGGGCTTGTTCGATAGCGTGGAAGGACACCCGTTGGGTGTTTCCCATATCAAGCGGTGTTTTCACCGTTTTGCCCATGGCGGTTTCATAGGGATAGACGATGTCGATGGGCTCAATGGTGGCACCACGATCAGCCAGGTTACTGGCAAAGATATTTAGAGCCAGAATCACCATGGACAGGTCAGTACCTGTCACTTCGACAAGTAGATCCGTATCTCCAATTTGCACTTCACCGAGCTCACGACTGTTAATGATGGGTGGAAAAGAAAGGACGTGCCCGTCGGTATCCCAGAGCAAGGGCAGTCGTTCGTAGCCAGCGACAATGCTCCCATATTCTAGACCTTTCGGATGGACGGTCAGAATTTCCTGAGGCGTCATTTTTTCTTCAAACCCTAATGGGGTAAATCGCACTTCATCGGGTTTCACCACGCCATAGGTCACAGGGAAGGCGATAGACGATAAGCGATACAACCCTATGGAAACGGTCTCACGTTGTCTCCCAAATGCCTCCGCCAATTTTTCTTGTGTTTGAATACATTGAGCCAAGCCTTCGACGGTCATGGGATATCCTAGAGAGGCGCAGGCCGCCACATAGGGGCGAACGTGTTCTATCCCTGGCATAACCTGAATGCGCCGTTTCGGACGGCCACGTGTCGAAAAGAATGAGTGCGGTGTCAGGCTTCCCGTCAGAACCGCGCGAATTTGTCTGGCGATGCCTTCCACGCACCACAAGTCAGGACGATTGGTGTCTTGCAGTTCTACCCGCACCTCACCGGTGTCACTATTCACGTCCTTGAGCTCGCCTTTGACCCATGGCAGCCATTGTTCAATGTCAGGGATAGAGGCGGGTTGGCCGAGCAGTTGAGCAAAATCTTGTTGGAAAATGGATATCGTAGGCATGAGATGATCTTACAATTGGCGGCGCATATTGCGTACGGCTTCCAGGTCTGAGGTAAATAAATCACGAATATCTTGAATCCCTAAGGCCACCATGGCCATTCGATCCAAGCCCAGTCCCCAGGCAATCACCGGAACGGTGACTCCGAGTGGCATTGTCACTTCTGACCGAAACAAGCCGGCTCCCCCCAATTCCATCCAGCCGAGCTTGGGATGGCGCACGTGCATTTCCACAGAGGGTTCGGTAAAGGGGAAATATGCCGGGAGAAACCGAATTTCTTTGGCTTGTGCCATCTCGGTGGCGAAAAGTTTGAGCAAACCTAATAGGGTGCGAAAATTAATATCCGAGCCCAACACAATCCCTTCCACCTGGAAAAAATCTGTCGCATGGGTGGCATCCACGTTGTCATAGCGAAAACACCTGGCAATGGAAAAAAACTTACTGGGAATCGGTGGATTGGTGGCCAAGGTGCGGGCAGAAACGGCGGTGCCCTGACTGCGTAGGACTAAACGTTTAGCGCGTTCCGGATCATAGGCATATTGCCACCCTTTCGAACCGGTCTCTCCCCCATTTTTATGGGTGTCGGCCACTTGGCTGAGAAAAGGCTCAGGAATGCGCTTGGCATGCTTGGGTTCTTTCACGAAGTACACGTCATGAATGGCGCGTGCCGGATGGAATTGAGGCATAAAGAGCGCATCCATATCCCAAAACTCCGTTTCCACCAACTCACCGCGCATTTCTTGAAAGCCCATACTCGTTAACTTGGTCTTGACCGTATCCAGAAACTCCCGATAGGCATGTCGACGACCCACGGCCAAACGAGGTGGACGGAGATGAATCGAATATTTCCGGAACGAATGATTTCGCCACGATCCATCCTTTAAGAGTTCAGGCGTCAATTGAGAAATTTCTTGCCCGGCGTCTTCTCGTAAATGCGGTAAAAGGATCCGCCCCTCGGGCGTGAGGGCATAGGTGCGTTCAGTATGGTCATCAATTCTGAAGGGCTCTTGCGTGTTCCCGCGCTTCACGGCGTATTGGCGAAGCAAGACTTGCTGGTCAGGTGAAAACGATTCCAAGGGCCTGGATCCTTTGTGGATCTCATTCAATAACTGCCGGAGAGCCTCGACGGTGGCGCTCTTCTGGCCTGTGGTGTGTAATGAGCCGCCTGCTCCAAGGGAAAGCACCCCTTCTTTTTTTAAGAGACCGAAGGCCCGGCTCAGTTCGGTAGCCTGAAACCGGCCTATAGCTTGAAGGTCTTTGACCGTTGTTGCTTGACCATCCTGTGACGAGGCCTGAAGAATGTGAAGGATCCATTCGAGGGGTGATTCCGCTTGTTGGAATTGTATGCCCACATCGGTGAGGGCCACATAAGTGGTTGTGATTTCGGAGACGAGGTGTACCAATTGCTTGGTAAGCAGCCAGCCCACAGCCATGCTGACTTGAGAAGCCGCCAGGGAGGTGGCTTGAACGAGTTCGGGATCCTTAAGGGACTCGGTCGATGCCGAACCCAGGGCTCGTAGGACCTGAATTTCGAGGGGATGAAGGCTATCGGTCTGGTTAGGTGAACTCATGAAGCCTTCTAAACAATAACCGTCTGGCCTGCTGTGCGCATGTGTTGTATCGTATCCGACATATTCGTACTTCCAAAAATAGCCGAACCTGCGACCAGGACATTGGCCCCGGCTTTTAGAACGGACGCCACATTGTGAACCGTAATCCCGCCATCCACTTCGAGATAGGGTGAACGGTTGGAAGCGGTGATCATCGTTCGAATCCGGCGAATTTTTTCCAAGGTCGCATCAATGAATGTTTGGCCGCCAAATCCGGGATTGACCGACATGACCAACACCAAATCCACATCCCCCAGAATATATTCCAGCGTGGAGGCAGAGGTAGCAGGATTCAAGCTGACTCCGGCTTTCACGCCATGTTCTTTAATTGATTGAACCGTTCGATGAAGATGGGGGCAGGCTTCCACATGCACGGTGAGAATATCGGCTCCGGCCTTTGCAAATGCCGGAATAAACTCATCGGGGTTGGTCATCATCAAATGCACGTCCAATGGCAGCGCGGTCACCTTGCGGAGGGCTTCCACCATGGGCGGGCCAACTGTGAGATTCGGCACGAAATGGCCATCCATTACATCGACATGAACCCAATCGGCGCCAGCCGCTTCCACCTGCTGCACGGCCTCCCCCAGACGGGCAAAGTCAGCAGAAAGAATGGAGGGGGCTATCAAGGGTGTTGTCATAGTTCATCAGACCTTTTTAACCGGCATGCAAAGAATCCATCCATGGTAAACGACTGAAATGCGGTACACAAATGCCCATAGTCGGTCACGAGCGAAAGCCCGGTAGAAGGCACCCAAGGTGTCACGGGTTCTGGCTGAAAATCCGGATGTTCCTGGCAAAACGCGGAGATGACCTCCGTAGTCTCCTCCGGTTCAATAGAGCAGGCACTATAGACCAAGATTCCCCCTGGTCTCAAGAGGCGACAGACCCGATCAAGGATTTGCTGCTGGATGACATGGGATTGTTCAATTGTCGAGAACTGTTTCAACATCTTTCCCTCGGGATGCCGTCGCAAGACGCCAAGCCCTGAACAGGGGGCATCAACCAAAATACGATCAAACGGTTGAGCAAGAGGATGTGAGCTAGAAAACGGCCCATCAGCAGTCGGTTTGGTTTTGGGCCAATCGGTCACCACATCACAGGCATGCGTCTGAACGATGTGTATGCCTAACCGCGCGCAATTGGCTTTTAACCGGAGAATCCGTTCAGGTTGACGGTCTAATGCGATGATCATGCCTTGGTTCTGCATGAGTTGGGCGAGATGGGTCGTCTTCCCACCTGGAGCCGCGCAGGCATCAAGAATATGCTCCCCTGGCTGAGGGTCAAGCAGTGGGGGAATCAGTTGTGCCGCTTCATCCTCAATGTAACACCATCCGTCTTGTATGACAGATAAATGGCCAGGATTCCCACATTTTTCGAGAATGACTCCCTCTGGACTCACCGGTGTTTCCTGGGCAGCAATACCTTCAGCCTCAAGACGATCCAGTAATTGTTTGCGTGAGCAGCGCAGGGTATTAGTTCGGAGGGTCATTGGAGGAATCTCTAACGTCTTCCGGCACAGCATTTCAGCCTGATCAAGGTCAAAGGCATTGATCCATCGTTCGACCATCCAAGTGGGGCAGGCGTAGGTGAGGGATAAGGCTTCAATCGGGGTAACCGTGGAATCAGGTAGCGGTGGTGTGGGTTGGCGAATCAGGTTGCGCAGGATAGCGTTCACCAATCCCCCCCAGTCATGGCCCGGCTGCTTCCGAATAAGTTTTACCGCCTCGTTCACAGCGGCGGAGTCGGGAACGCGTTGGAGGTAGAGTAATTGGTAGGCGGCCACCCTCAAAATAGTGGCCACATTCAAAGGCAGGCGCGCCATTGGTTTACGGGAAAGATGATCCAAGCGCCAATCCAGGGTGATGGCATGTCGCAACACTCCATAGACAAGCTCAAAGGCCAGGGCGCGATCGGGGGCAGATAGCACGACATCCTTGATTGCGGCATCAAACACGTCATCAGCGAAGCCTTGGCTGCGATAAATGGTTTGCAAAACTTTGCAGGCAAATTTTCGCGGGCTTGAAGGAGAAGGCATGAAATACCCGTTAGCAGTTGAATAGGTGGATCGTGAAGCGTTAGGCCTGAGGTGAGGCGGATGTGGAATTCTTGTCGCCTTACGCCTCACCCCTTACGGGGCGTCTTTTTCTTATCCCGATTGCGGGCCTCAAAAGTAGGAGCCAACTTTGCGGCCATCACGATAGCATCGACCAGACTGGTCGGATCAGCCTTCCCTTTTCCTGCAATATCAAACGCGGTCCCATGATCGACTGACGTGCGCAGAATGGGCAGGCCCACGGTGATGTTCACGCAATGGCCAAAGGCCACCGTCTTTAAAGGAATCAATCCCTGGTCATGATAGAGAGCGACAATGCCATCAAAGGCGCCAGTCAGGGCCTTCGCAAACATAGTGTCGGCTGGATAGGGCCCCGTGCAGGCAATACCCAGGGCCTTGCCCTGTTTGATGGCTGGAAGAACCAATCGTGCTTCTTCATCTCCAAACAGGCCGTTCTCACCGGCATGCGGATTAAATCCCGCCACGGCAATCCGGGGTTTCTTTACGCCAAATAATTGCTTCAAGCCAAAATGTGCCAGGCGAATGGCTTTCAAGATCTTAGGAATGGTCAGGGCCTTGGCGACTTCCCGTAATGGTAAATGGGTGGTGGTGAATACAATTTTCAGGGGACCGCCCATGATGAGCATGCCCGATTCCTTGGCCTTCGTCAGATCAGCCAGCATTTCGGTATGCCCAGGATAATAGTGTCCGGCTTGGTGCATGGCTTCTTTGTTGATGGGGGCCGTAACCATGCCAGCTATGCAGCCTGCTTGGGCCATTCTGACGGCAGACTGAATACACATGACCGCCATGTCTCCCGCACTGGCTGAGGCATGTCCCATTCGAACAGGTCGAATCGTCTCGATGAACGGATCGAAAAGGGGAATTCGCCCCCTCCGAAAAATCTCGCGGGAATCACCCGAATCATGATTCGACACCTGCGCAATGGTCAGCGGAGCGCCAAGCTTGCTGACTGTTCTGGCGAAAACAGAGACACTCCCCACGACGAGGGGTCGGCACACATGCCACACTTGTGGCAGTTGTAAGGCCTTCATAATGATTTCCGGGCCGATACCGGCTGGATCTCCCATCGTAATGGCAAGAAGCGGCTTGATGTGATGAGAGGAAGACATGGAAGGTTAGTAGGGCTTACCGGCGCGTTCGGGCTTTTGGCTTAGCGGTCTTCCGAGTTGAAGTCACTGTTGAGTTCGCATAGGCCTGGCGGGCCAGATCCATAATGGTTTGAATAGGCTGCCTGGTGCGTTCGGCCAGCGCGACACAATCTCGATATTCCGGCGTGGTCTTGACCTGACCATGGCCAAGATCGGCAATTTTTACCTGCACGGACCCATAGGGTAGGCGAACGGATTGAATCCGACGAGGGACAACCGCTCGCTCCAGTTCTTGAATACGAACACCCAGCGTGGATGTTTCGGATAGCAGAATCCTCGTTAAAGCATGGAGATCGTTAGGCCAGGCTACCACTGAGACAATGGTGCCGGGACGATTGCGTTTCATCATCGTCGGGGTTAAGGTGACATCTAAAGCACCTGCCTCAAAGAGCTGGGTCATCACCCGATCATACAACTGGGGATTCATGTCATCGATATTTGTTTCCAGTTGAATAATCCGTTCTAATTTAACTGATGATTCCGTTTCCTCTTGCCCCAGAAAGAGCCGAAGCACATTCGGCCAACCCTGAGGATCGGCCGTGCCTGCGCCATACCCGATGGTTTGTGGTGTTAAGAGAGGAAGCGTTTTACAATTTTGAGACAGAGTTCTGATTAATGACATGCCAGTGGGGGTGGTCATTTCCAAAGCCGGCCCGTTGGAAAACACAGAAATGCCCTTAGCCATCTGTGCCACAGCAGGCCCCGGCACCGGAAGCAGGCCATGTGCCGTAGAAATAGTCCCGGCGCCTAAGTTAATCGGAGAACATGACACCGTCGTCACGTTCAGATGAGCAACCCCCAGCAGAGTTCCGACAATATCCACCAGCGAATCGATCACACCCACTTCATGGAAATGGACCTTTTCAGGAGATTTCCCATGCACCGTCCCTTCGGCTTCAGCAATGAGCTGAAACGTCTGCAGCGCCTGCGCGCGAATGAAATCGGGCAGACGGCTATCCTTTAAGGTTTTCTTGATAGCAGCAAGCGATAGGGGTTTCGTGAATCCCTTTTGAATGTCCACATCCACCTTGGTGGCTCGAAGACTGTTGCGAATCACCTGCTGTTCGCGAAGCCGATAGCCCTTGATGCCTAAGGCTTTCAAATCTTTTTCGAGAACCTTCAATGGCACACCCATGTCCACGAGGGCACCAAGAAACATGTCCCCGCTCACTCCTGAAAATGCATCGATATGAAGATGTTTGGCCATGGGATCGTTTGTTAATAAAACTCAAGTCGAAGGCGTATCATACCAAAAATTTCAAGGCGATTCTGTAAATATCGATGATGAAAGAATTTTAGAAGCAAAATGAAAAATGCAGGTATTGAAATCCTTCCTTCCTCATTCTTGATTAATCTAAAAAAATCCAAATTTTTATTGGTGTGAAGAGAAATTGTTTGGCACAATAGACAAGAGTGTTTGTGAAACGTCAACACGGAAAGAGGTGCCTGTTGTTTGAAAAAATGCGGTGTAAGCAGATAATAATATGCCTGAGTATCGTGGGAATTTTTTTTCTTGGCGGGCATGCTGCGGGGAAAACCAGGTCATTCCAATCTCCGGTAAAGGTTGAGGGGGTCGTGACGTCACCCGATCCATTTATTATCGGACAGGGGCCCTTGACGCTTTCTATGAAGGTGAAGGTGCCGTTATCCGGCATTGACGACCAGGTACTGGAAGTCTCGGCCCTCATTACCTCGCCCACTCGTCGATCCATGAGCTTTGTGAGTCAACGGCTGTCCTTAACTGAAGCGACTCAAGGAGGTCAATTGAGTGACGTTCCGGTAGAATTAGTGTGGGATGGCAAGGACCAGTATGAGCAGTTCGTGACGGACGGTTCATATTATTACGAAATTCAAGCCAAGGTGATGGAAGATGAAGGCTATGGTCCTCGCACTAAAATCGTGTCTCATCGAGTTCAAGGCACATTGGAAGCTTTAGCGTATGTGGGGGAGGTGTTGCCTCCCATCCCACCAGAGCCGGAAGTACCCGCTGAAATTGAAGCCCTTCAGCAGGAGGAATTGGCTGAGGATGGTTCCCCTCTGATCGACGACGGTGGAATCAACGTCAAGGAGGATCCTTCTCTTCCTGGAGAAGAATTGGCGGACGATCAAGTTCTTGAGGGGTCAAGTGGGGGAGACAACGCTGAAGAACCCGTGAATGGAGCTATGGAAGATCTTGTGCCGGGTTTGTTAGAAGATCCCTTGTTGAAAGAGGCCGATGCCATAGACCCTGTCTCCGGTGAACCTGGTACTCCTTCTTCCTCGATGGAGGAAACAATCTCAGAGTCCATTTCCGAACGGCCTCTCGAGGCGAGTCCTAGCGAGTCTTCTTTGCCTTCTGAGGTGAATCCATTCCAGAATTGATACGGTGCGCCAGGCAGCCTGCCCCAAATCCATTATCGATATTCACGACTCCAATGCCGGATGAACAGGCATTCAACATGGTGAGCAAGGCTGCGAGGCCGCCGAAACTGGCTCCATAGCCCTGACTGGTTGGTACGGCGACGATTGGCTTATCGATGAGGCCCCCCACAACACTCGGGAGGACGCCATCCATCCCGGCCACCACAATCACCACACGAGCGTGATGAAGAATGTCTTGTTGGTCGAGCAGACGATGCAAGCCAGCCACGCCAACATCATAGAGCGTTTGCACATGGCTCCCCATGACCTCTGCGGTCACTCGAGCTTCTTCGGCCACGGGGATATCCGATGTTCCTGCTGAAACGATGACGATAGAGCCTTGACCCGCTCGTTGACGGTCGGAGACCGATACGATCCGTGCCATTTCATGGTAGACGGCTTTTCGGGAAAGACGCTTGATGTTTTTGGCAATAGAGGGTAACACGCGGGTCGCTAAAAAGGGACCGCCGGATTTAAGCAGTTGACGGGCGATAGCCGTGATTTGTGCCGGAGTTTTGCCTTCACAGAGAATGACTTCCGGAAACCCTTGTCGGAGTGATCGATGGTGATCAACCGACGCAAACCCCAAATTTTCAAATGGCAGCGTGCGGAGTTGGCGAAGAGCTCCTGGAACGGATACCTTCCCTGATTGAACCCGTTCGAGCAGATGCGTCAACCGATCTTGATTCATGATCGTCCTTTTGATTCAAGGGCTGCGAGGCTTGAGGAAAACAGTGAGTCTACTTCGCCTTTGGCGGTGCGAGACATGAGATCGCTGACAATGTGTCGAGGATTTTTCCCCTCAAATACGACCTGAAAGACGCCTTCTGCAATTGGCATATCAATGTGATGTTGCTTGGCTAACGCCATGGCTGCATGAGATGTGGTAATGCCTTCGGCGACCGTGCGCGTGCTGGAACGCAGTGTGGCCATATCCGTGCCTTTGGCGAGTTGAATGCCCACTTGATAGTTGCGGCTCAACTTGCCAGTGCTGGTTAACACCAAATCGCCCAACCCTGATAACCCATAAAAGGTCGAGGTGTCGGCACCCATCGCCCGGCCCAACCGAATCATTTCTGTCAACCCTCTCGTGATGAGCGCGGCTCGGGCATTGGCTCCTAACTCCAAGCCGTCAACGATGCCTGCGGCAATGGCCATCACATTCTTGAGGGCGCCGCCTAATTGAGCGCCAATCATGTCGCGGCCGGCGTAAACTCGAAACTGGGGGGTGAGAAACACCTGTTGGAGTCGGTTAACTAAATTGGAGTCTCGCCCGGCTAATAACACCGTCGTTGGTTTCCAGCGACAGACTTCGGCGGCGAAACTCGGGCCGGAGAGCACCGTGAGCCAGGTGCGCCAGGTGTCAGGCAAATGGCTTTCAACTACTTGACTCATTAATTGAAGCGTGCCTTCTTCAATGCCTTTTGTGGCAATGGTGATGGGCAGTGGTTTTTTGAGAAAGGGCCGAATTTGTGTCATCATGTTGGCCATTGTGTGGGAGGGCACAGCCAGCACGAGAAGGTCCGTCTCATGGAGGCAATCAGACAGACTGTTCATGGCTTGAATGGAATTGGGGAGCACGACATCCGGCAGATACCAGGTATTTTCGCGCTGGCGTTGGATGCTGGTGACCACTTCGGGCTCATACGCCCAAAGGCGAATATTGAAGCCCTTGGTGGCCAGTAAATGAGCCAACGCCGTTCCCCAGGCTCCGGCTCCGATCACAGAAATCACACGAAGGGATGAAGGTGCCACGGCAAATCTTTCTGTAGGTTGGGATGGAACTGATTATGTTGAACCCCCTTGGTCCAGGGGGCGACATGGTGAATGGGGAGACCAATAATCAAAATGAAGAGAAGAACAAGGACACTCGGGTTGGAAGAAGGAATCGATACATGAGGAAATTATAGGAATGAAGGGGAAATCGAGTCAAATCTTTCTTGTGCGCTAGTCTAGACCAACAAAGGGTAAACCGGCAAAATGAGAAAGACGGCAGGCGTTAAGGGCAAAATTGATTTGGTGGACGCCTGACGGGTTCATGGCTGTTCACTTTTTACTCCGGATTACAGAAGAAAAAGGTATAACGGTGATTGACACAAAACCCTGTCCATCTTGCGGATATGGCCTCCCACTGAAAGGTCGGTTTTGCCCAAAATGTGGAACCCGGGCAGATCGAAAATCTGAGGCTGAGCCCCCACAGGAGGCGATGAATATTCGGATACTCTATATTATGGTAGGACTCCTCATTCTGGCTGTCCTCTTCCCACCATGGCAAACCCCACCTGACCACACACCCGAGTTCTTAGGATTTCATTTTATTCTCTCGCCTCCCGCCGAAGGTGCGCAGCGGAGTCCCGTCCTTCAAATGATTCAACTCTTTACGATCGCCGTCGCCGGCCTCTACTTCTCCTGGGCCTATCGTGGCAAAGGCTAGGAGCTTGAAAAGAGGTGCGCCGTGAAGCGTACGGTGATTCGAGGAACGTCTTCCCTCCGTCTTCCGTCCTTATCTTCCCTACTTTTTACTTCTCCCTACATTATTGAGCCACCTGCAAAATTTGTTGGATGGCGCTGGCTTTTTGCATTTTCAGGCTCTGATAAATTTCCTGGCCATCTTTCAGCAAATACTGTTGATCAGTGGCTTTGACTTTCGCACAGATCCCTGGTTTGCCCTGGAGTGTCACGAATCGGGTAATCACGGTGGGTTTCTTTGAGATACGAAGGATGCTCAGGGCACAGTCTTCTCCATCGTAAGGAAATGAGACGATTTTGTCGTCATCCCATTCTTTAATGTCATAGACATGGGTATGGACCTTCAATTGCGGCACGCTGGCATTCACTAAGGATGCGGTTGAGTCGATACATCGTTGGAATTCCCGCATGCATGAAATCCTTGACGTCTGGAGGACATCATCGGTATTGCCTTCCTTCAACATCCAACTCCCCTGTAATTCAATCCATTTGTCCCATTCCTCGATCCGAGCCTCCTGCACGGGAAGAAAAGGGACGATGCGGCTTAACACACTGTCATCCTCCGTCAAACGCTTGAGGGTTTGGAAATTGATATCCCCGGTTTCGGCAAGGCCCGTCTTTTTTTGATAGGCCTTTAACGCGTCTTTTGTCGCTTGATCGAGTTGGCCGGTATACGGACCAATGCCATACCCAAAGCGACCCAAGAATATTTGCACACCCGTCACCAATGTTCGGAATTCTTGCGGATTTTGACGAAGCGTGGCTAATTCTTTGTCGGCTTTTTCACTGAGGGCTGAGGACGGTTGGGGAGCATTGGCTATGGGTGTATCGGAGGCCATGGCCCATCTCGCGGGATCAAGAAGCTGGCTACCAGTCAGAGCACAGAGTAGGACGGAGGTAAGAAAGAAACGTGTCATGGAAAATCCCTTCGATCAATAATCTACAAACGGCTTCGAAGAAGCAGGTGAACGTTGAGGAGCAGATCATTCCAGGTGGTGTTGTTGGACGTCAAGAGGAAGGTGCGGGAACCTTGATGCGGAACCATTCAAGGCCATGAGTAAGCAGTGGAGGCACATCGTCGGCTGGAGCCTGCAAGGAGAGATTAAGAAGAGCGAGGAGGATTCTGAAGTGTGGCTTCATAAAAAAACGCCGGATGGAGCAGGCTCCATCCGGCGTTATAGCTACCCAAGGAAAGAACCTACCGTTTTTTGGTGGCCGCTTTCTTTGCTGGAGCTTTTTTCTTAGCCGGTGCCTTTTTGGCAGCCGCTTTCTTTGCTGGAGCCTTTTTGGCAGCAGCTTTTTTCTTAGCCGGCGCTTTCTTGGCAGCCGCTTTCTTTGCTGGCGCTTTCTTCTTTGTAGCCAATGCACTCACCCCCTTTCAAAATAGATGCGACATGGCAGTCGCTGTAAAGACTCATCCGTGATACGGGTGAGTTGGTTGATGTAACACAATGAACGTGTCGAATGATGTATGAGATCACGCTAAAGTTATTCGGTTGTTGGGTTTGAAAGATGAACAAAAAAGTTCGGTAGTGTTATCGCGAGGAGAAAAATTTTTCGGCAAGAAAGTATTTTTGAAGGTATGCATCTTGATATTTGAAACATACTACAACGTTTGTGACATTATTGCTAGAAATTTTTTAAAATTTTTTGTGTTGGCGTGAAATGAAAAAGAACGTGCTTTGGAAAACCATTTTCTGCAGACATCGTGTTCGTGATGATGTTCGATCAAATCACACACATGTTCTTAGCGCGTGATCGCCGTCATCTCATGTTCTCGATCATAGTTGTCTTCAGCGATGAACGTCATGCGTCCAAGAAGACGTCCATCTTCTGTTTCGACATCCACACGCCATTCACCAGGCTGGACGCGTTGTTTCATCGTATAGAGCCGATATCCTGTTTCGCGACCACCGGTCATCGTGAGAGGAATTCGATCGGTTGTGATGAACGATGCGGGTTCATTGAACGGGCGCCATTGCCAATGATGATAGATCGTTGTGTGGAGCGTGACGGGTGCGAACACCGATGAGAAACAATAGACGGGAGTCTCAATGCCGACTCGATCATTTGATTGTTTCCACATCGCATACCACGGTCCTTGTTCATAGGTGAGGATATATTCATTGTGCTGTTTTTCAATGTGATCATATATCCCTCCGAACTTTAAGGAGAGAGGGATTGGTGGAATCCAATTGAAAAAATACAGCATCGTACAGAAAACGATGACGCTGAAAGCCGGAAAGCTAATGGCCAACACATGGCGAAGGGATGCATGCGGCAGGCCTTGAAGGATGAGACGAACCATCTGCCACACGATGGCCCCCGTGAGCAAAGCCCCTGTGACAAACACGAGACTGTTCATCCATCCCGTGAGCACGGGTAGGAAAAATGTCAAAAAGCTGAACGTCACCAAGGCAAAGAGACTCACCAGTATTTTGAGACTGGAATAGCGCGTCTGAAGAAATTCATTGGCAATGAGGAAGGCCACAATGATTCCCAGAAAGATGGCGGTGGTGGAGAAAGACGCACTTTGCGAGTAAAAGATGACATAGGCACTGAAGAGTCCCCCCAATAAAAATTGAAGCCCTTTGGCTATATGCGGCTGTGCTCGATGGACCAGGGAAAGAGCATTCAACGATGATTGGTCAGATGGGGAAGGGATCAATCCAAGTTGAAATCGACCAGTCAGAATCACCAGGACTCCCAGGATCGTGAGATAGAGCAAGAGAATGAGATTATCCAGTAGGCGGTCAATGCGCGTTAATGTCAGAGAATCATAGGTGACGCCGGCCAAAAAAAAGAAGGCTGGCAGAATCGGTTTGAGAAACGAGGATTGGAGTCGGCTGATTATTGTGGTCATGGAAGAGACGGTTGATGTCAGAAGCGTGGCGTGGATTTTTGATGTTAATAGATTCATTGTACTCACTCAGAAGGGTCGTCGGAAGATTTCAAGAAGATCTTAATAAGGAAGGCTGAATCGTGACTTCAGACAAAAGTCCGGAAGACGCATCCCATTCGTGGCTTTCCCTGGTGTTAGTCGCTACGCAATTAATACTGATGGTTTTGATCATGTTTGCCGGTCCATTCTGGCCAACGCATTGGAGTCCGCAAGGAACGATGGTCTTGGGAGGAGTTATTGGACTGTGGGCGTTTCTAGCAATGGGTCTTCGGAACCTTCGGGCCTTCCCGGAAATTCCTCAACATGGGTGGTTGGTGGTCCATGGACCCTATCGTTGGGTAAGACGTCCCATGTATACCAGTGTATTGGTGATCACGCTGGCCTGGACGGTTGAGCATCCGCTTCCATTTCGGGTGGTGTTGTGGGTAGGGTTGGTCGTGACCTTATGGGTCAAACTTCGGTATGAAGAGAGTCTCTTGATGGAACGGTTCCCTGAATATGATAACTATCGACGTCACATCAAGCGCCTCATCCCTTTTGTGTGGTAGCGCAGACCATTGTAGTGATTAAAAAACGTGTAAGAATGCTTG
>QJYE01000480.1 GCA_003235785.1 Nitrospirota bacterium | reverse complement strand
CTGCTTAAAATTCTCCGCCGTCAACAACACGCTTTCCCACGACGCAAAGGTTGGTGATCCACGACGAATATCCACGGCCACATCAAAAATTTCGCCTTTCGCCACTCTGACTAATTTTCCTTGAGGCCGCGATATTTGTGCATGCAAGCCACGAAGCGTCCCGCGAACTGACGAGGAATAATTATCCTGGACAAAGGCTAAAGGAATTCCTCCGTCTTGATATTTTTGGGCATGGTACGATTCCAAGAACCACCCGCGCTCGTCCCGAAAGACGTCCGGCTCAATAATGAGAACACCAGGCAAACTGGTCTGTAAAAATTTCATCAGAGTTTACCTGGGTTGGCTCTTGACCAAATTCAATAAGTATTGTCCGTAACCATTGTCTTTCATCCGTGTCGCCAACCTCACCACATCCTCGGCTTGAATATATCCTCTCGCATAGGCGATCTCTTCTGGACACGCCACCATCAACCCCTGTCGCTCTTGCAACACCTGGATATACTGTGCCGCTTGCATAAGGGATTCATGGGTTCCCGTATCCAGCCAGGCAATCCCACGACTGAGCACTTGCACATGGAGAGATGCCATGTCTAAATAGGTTCGATTGACATCCGTAATTTCTAACTCCCCTCTCGCTGAAGGTTTGAGCGAATCAGCAATTTCCACCACCCGATTGTCATAAAAATACAGACCCGTGACAGCAAAAGACGATTTGGGACGCAAAGGTTTTTCTTCCAAACTCGTGGCCTGGCCCTGGGCATTAAACGTTACGACGCCGTATCGTTCCGGATCGCGAACTTGATAGGCAAACACATGGGCACCTTCAACCTGCGTTGCGGCACCCTTCAAAAATCCCGATAACCCATGGCCATAAAAAATATTATCACCAAGAATAAGAGCCACCCGGTCCTGAGCAATAAACTTCCGCCCGATGACAAATGCTTGAGCAATCCCTTCCGGCTGGGGTTGAACCGCATAGTGAATGTTCAAGCCCAAGTGACTTCCATCCCCGAGCAGCCGCACAAACCCCTCTTGTTCATGTGGGGTGGTAATAACCAACATATCTTGAATGCCGGCCAGCATGAGGGTCGACAATGGATAGTAGATCATCGGCTTATCAAAGACCGGCATCAGCTGCTTACTCACTGCATGCGTGAGAGGGTAGAGCCGCGTTCCAGACCCACCTGCTAAAATGATGCCTTTTAGCCCTGCCATTGGGTGATCTCCCTGGTCAGCACCATCTCCCATGTCACATTCTTCTGATCCATAAGATTTATTCAACTGTGTCATCGGACAATCCAAGTCTTTCACGTTGGTAAGACTGCTTCGTGACCTTCTCACACCATGATCGATTGTCCACATACCACTGAATCGTTCGTCGCAAGCCAGCCTCAAAGGTATGGGTCGGTTCCCATCCCAATTCGGATTGGATCTTGGTTGGATCAATGGCATATCGAAAATCATGCCCGGGACGATCCGTGACAAACGTTTTGAGATCCGCATACTGTGCAATGCCCCGTTTAACAAGATCGGGATTGGATTGACAGGGAAAGACCTCATCAAGAATGTGGCAAATGGCCTCAACCACGTCCATATTTGAGCGTTCGGATTGCCCACCTAAATTGTACTTTTCGCCTGGCACACCATTTTGAAGGACCTGCAACAGCCCCTCGCAGTGATCTTCGACATACAACCAATCCCGAATATTACGCCCGTTCCCATAAATAGGAAGAGGCTTGCCTTCCAAGGCATTCAAGACCATGAGAGGGATGAGCTTTTCAGGGAATTGATAGGGACCATAATTATTGGAACAATTGGTAATGATCGTCGGAACCCCATAGGTATGAAAATAGGCCCTGACCAGATGATCCGCACTGGCCTTCGACGCTGCATAGGGAGAATTGGGTGCA
>QJYE01000437.1 GCA_003235785.1 Nitrospirota bacterium | reverse complement strand
ACGGTTCTAATTCAGCCGCTTTCTCAAAGTGAGGCCGTGCCTCTGAATACAGGTTTCTTTTAGAGAGAGTCAGGCCAAGGTTGTAATGGGCCTCTCCTGATGATGATTGGGCTTTAATGGCGGCTTCATATTTCGTCGCAGCCTCTCTGAAATCACGCTTCGCAAAAAGACGATTGCCCTCGATGATCAGTGGTGCAACCAGAGGGAGGGCGTTCTCGGGTGGGGGGAGGGGTTCATCTTGAGGGGGTTGAGAAGTTCCGGCACAGCCGCCGGTCATCAATATAATTACGAGAAAGGACCCGATCCAAGAGTAACGTCCAAACATGTTCCTTCTCAATTTTTTGATAAGTTGAATCATCAATCGAATGGCCTTCCTTGGCAATGTGGGTTTTCCATTCCTGAACGTTCATCCGAATGTGCTAGGTCTTGCATACTGGAGAGTCGCCCTCTTTTCTTAGAACGGTTAAGGAAAAGTCAGTTGTACTCATTCGGTAAAAACATCCGGCAAAAACATCTCCGCCTGGTTCTATTGCTGTTTTGTGGGAGGCTTTTTAAGGTCTGTGTGCCAAAACCAAATCGTGTAAATGGCCGGAATGACGAAGAGGGTCAGGAGCATGGCTGATGCGACGCCGCCAACCATGGGGGCGGCCAGGCGTTTCATGACATCCGCTCCCGTGCCGGTGGCCCACATCACCGGGATCAACCCCAGAATATTGGCTAGGCCCGCCATGGCCATGGGCCGAATCCGCTCAACCGCCCCTTCCTGGACCGCCTCGATCAGATCCTCCAAGGATTGCAGGCGATTGGCCTTGCGACGACGTTTGAGCGCTTCGTCGAGATAGGTCACCATGACCGCGCTGGTTTCGGCGGCGACGCCAGCCAACGCGATGATCCCCACCCAGACGGCGATACTCATGTTGTAGTCCAACCAGACCATGTACCAGACTGCGCCCACGAGGGAGAGCGGCACGCCCAGCATGACCATGAGAGTTTTTGCCACGGACTGAAAGACAAAATAGAACAGAATAAAAATGATGGCGATGGTCAGAGGCACAAAAATAAAGAGTCGCTCCCGAACCCGCTCCATAAATTCATACTGCCCTGACCATGTCAGTCGATATCCTTGAGGAAGTGTCACCCTGGCCTGGACCACTTGTTTCAAATCCTCTACGTAACTCCCCACATCCCGGCCGGTCATGTCGACATACACATACCCGGCCAGCATGCCATCCTCGTCACGGATCATGGGTGGACCGCTCACAAATCGTAGTGTTGCCAATTGGGCTAACGGCACTTGCGTCCCAGTCGGGGTGCTTACCAGTACACGGCGCAACTTTTCCGGGGTATCGCGAAGTTCTCTCAAATATCGGACATTGATCGGATACCGCTCTCGTCCTTCAATGGTGGTATCGATGTTGACGCCTCCGATGGCGGATTCGATGATTTGGCCAACGTCCCTGACTGTGAGCCCATATCGGGCAATTTCTTCTCGTTTAATATCGAAATCCAAAAAGTACCCACCCGACACCCGTTCAGCATAGACGCTCCGTGTGCCGGGCACGTCTTTCAAGACCGTTTCGAGATGTGTGCCAATTTTTTCAATTTCCTGAAGATCCGGACCGAAAATTTTGACCCCGACCGGGGTGCGCACTCCGGTGGTCAGCATATCCAGCCGGCCTTTGATAGGCATGGTCCACGTGTTGGTGACGCCCGGGAATTGCAGAGCCCCATCCATTTCATCCACAAGGCTCTCATAGGTGACGCCCGCTCTCCACTGATCTTTCGGTTTGAGGGTGACCACGGTTTCCATCATGCTGAACGGGGCCGGATCGGTCGAAGTATCGGCACGCCCGGCCTTCCCGAACACTTGCTCCACTTCGGGGAAGGCTTTCAGCTTCTGGTCCATTTCTTGGAGCAACATCGAGGCCTGGGTCACCGAAATCCCCGGAAGCGTGTTGGGCATATAGAGAATGGTACCTTCATAGAGTGGAGGCATAAATTCAGATCCCATTCGTTGAAACGCCGGGAACACGGTGATCGTCAGTAAGATTGCCAGGATAATCATGAGGGCCCGGTATCGTAAGACGAGGCGTAACATCGGCGCATACAGCTTCTGTAACCCCAGACTGACTGGATGCCGGCGTTCGGGGATGATCCGGCCTCGTACCAGCAATGGCAGCAACGCGGGAATGAGCGTGATCGCCAGTATGGCGCTCATGGCAATGGCAAAGTTTTTAGTGAACGCCAGGGGTTTGAATAATCCCCCCTCCTGCCCTTCCAGCGTGAAGACTGGCATGAAGGCAATGGCAATCACGAGTAAGGAGGCAAAAATGGCCGGACCCACCTCCTTGGCCGAGTCGATCAAGACCTGGGTTCGGTCGCCTATCTGGCCGTTCTTGACCCATTCTTCTAACCGCTTATGGGCGTTATCGACCATGACAATGGCGGCATCGACCATATCCCCGATGGCCACGATAATCCCCCCGATGGACATGATGTTCATGCCGATGTCCATCAGATACATGGGAATGAAGGCTAGTAACACTGCCAACGGAAGCGTGAGAATGGGAAGCAGGGCCGATCGAAGATGCAGCAGGAACCCAACGATCAGCACACTGACCACAATGAGTTCTTCAAGGAGATTTTCGGTCGCCGTCGCGATGGATTCATGAATGAGTCCGCTCCGATCGTATGTCGTCACGACCTTCACCCCCGGAGGCATGGACGACTCCAACTCCTTGAGTTTGGCCTTGATCCGTTCGGTGACGGTGAGCGCATTTTCCCCGAATCGCATGAGGACGATGGCTCCCACCACTTCGCCTTGGCCGTCCAGTTCCACCAATCCCCGTCGCATATCGGGTCCCAAGGTGACGGTGGCCACATCACGTAACAGGATGGGAGTCCCATGGGGACTGACCCCCATGGCAATCTGTTCGATGTCTGCCACCGACGATAAATAGCCCCGCCCCCTTATCATATATTCCACCCCTGAAAACTCCACGACCCGTCCTCCGAAATCATTGTTGCTCATCCGGATGGTTTCGATGATATGCGGGAGAGAAAGGTTGTAGGCCTGGACCTTGGTTGGATCCAGATTCACCTGGTATTGCCTGACAAAGCCTCCGACGCTGGCGACCTCGGCCACGCCATCGACAGCCAAGAGCCAATACCGAAGGTACCAGTCCTGAAACGATCGGAGGGTTGCCAAATCCTGCTGTCCGGTTTCGTCGATCAAGGCATATTCAAAGACCCAGCCGACTGCGGTCGCGTCCGGGCCCAATTGAGGGGTGACACCGTTCGGTAGTCGGCCCGCCAGTTGGTTCATGTATTCCAGGACTCGGCTACGGGCCCAATACATATCCGTGCCGTCCTTGAATAAGACATAGACATACGAGAATCCAAAGTCGGAGAAGCCTCGCACCACGGTGACATTCGGTGCGGAAAGGAGAGCGGTCACGATGGGATAGGTAATTTGATCCTCAACCAGATCAGGCGAACGGCCCGGCCACTTGGTATAAATGATCACCTGCGTATCTGAAAGATCGGGGACCGCATCGACGGGAATCTGCTTCATGGCCCAGAATCCGGCTGAGGCCAATCCAAAGAGGATGAGAAAGACGATGAAGCGATTCCGGGCGCTGAATTCAATGATGTAGGAAACCATGATTACCCGTTATACGTGAGAAGTGAAAAGTAAGGAACATGGAAACCCATTGCCGTTCCTCCCAATCACATTCCCTATTTTTCCCTTCTTACTTTTCAGGCTCCTTAATGTTTCATGCCCCTCATACCACGGATGGCAGACTTCAATTGACTTTCGGAGTCAATCAAAAAATTGGCTGATGTCACGATATGGTCTCCGTCCTTGACTCCCTCCAGGACTTCCACCCATTCTCCCGCCTGTACCCCAAGCTTCGCATCACGCCATTCCAGCTTGCCTCCTCCATGATGAATGAACACGACCTGTCGTTCCCCCGTTTCCAGCACGGCATCACGCGGAATGGCCAGCCGGCGTCCCAAGGGAATCGTGAGTTCCACATTGGCGTACATGCCGGGTTTCAGCTTTTCGCCTGGATTATTGACCTCAAACCGAACCTTGGCGGTACGGGTTTGGGGGTCTAAGGTGGGATAGATGAACCCCAATGACCCGACCAGTTGGGTTTGAGGATCATAGGAGAGCGTGACTGTGGCCTGTTGGCCGAGACGGATCAATGGCAATTCATATTCGTAAATATCCGCCATGATCCAGACCTGCGACAAATTGGCAATCATGTAGAGTTCTGTTCCGGGTGTGACATGCGTTCCGGCGCGGGCCTCCATCTTAAGGACGGTTCCCGTGATAGGGGAGTGAATGGGTAACGTCCGCAAGACTTCCCCCGTTCGTTCAAGATCCTGAATGTGATCCTCCGTGATATCCCAGAACTGGAACCGCCGTCGTGTGGCCTCGAGCAGATCCTTGGCTCCTCGGGCAACTTCTTGAAATTCGCTTTTGCCCAGGTCTCGAATACCTTGAAGGGCCAACAAGTACTCTTCTTGCGTCGCGACAAGGTCTGGACTGTAAATCGTGAAAAGGATCTGGTGCTGTTTGACATGATCCCCGATGGCACTCACAGACAATTCCTCAATCCATCCTTCGAATTTGATATTCACCCTCGCCAACCGACGTTCGTCGATTTCAACCCGTCCCACGGTGCGAATACTCTGGGCCAGCGGACGGTGGGCGACTTCCTCAAATCGCACGCCGATGGTTTGCAAGCGTTCAGGGGCAATGGTGAGCATATTGGGCATGGGTGGTGTCTGTGATTCGGAAATCGGACCTGAATCCTGATGTTCATGTAGTGGTCTTTGTTCCGTATCTTGTCCGGCAGACCCTGGAGCGGTTGTCTCTTCTGAAGGCTTGGGAGAAACATGCGCCGGCTCTTGGCTGAGGAACCAGTAAGTCCCGACCACGCCACCGACAATCAGCACACCGATTCCGAGATAGAACGTCCAATGTTTCATGGTCTATCCGGCCCAGAGCTATCGTGGTTTGGTGCGGATTGGCTTTGATTCAAGCTTTGATGTTCTTCGTGGGAAACTGGAGGACTTGAGACCGTTAACGGTCCTCCGGTCAGTTCTTCAAGTCTCGCGACTGCTTTTTCATGTTCGACCATCTCCCCATGAAGCTCCAACTCGTTTTCCTGGAGTGTGAGCAAATTATTCAGGAGGGTGAGAAAGTCCACTTTGTCGACGCTATACCCAGCCTGGGCGGATTGGAGGGCAAGTGTGGCCTGGGGAATGATGGCTTTGCCGACGAGCTTCACTAATCGGTTGGCCCGTTGAGCTCGTTCAAACGCATCCTTCACTTGAAACAACACATCTTGCCGGGTCGCGGTCAGATCCTCGCGTGCGCGAGAGAGATCCGCGACGGCTTGGTTGACACCTTCCCGCTGCTTCGTTTGGTAAAATAGCGGAATCTGTATCCCAAGCATGATCTGGTACCCATTCTCGTTAATGCGCTCATTGCGAGTACCCAACGCACTCAGGTTGAAATCAGGAAAATATTCCTTCCTGGCAAGGGAAACCGATTCCTCCCCTTGAGCGACGCTTTTGGCCGAAGCCAGGAGAATTGGCGAGAAGGCTTCCGCCTGCCTGGCCAGTTCCGGGAGATCTTGCAGTATCGGCGTGAGACGAATTTCTTCCGGGGTTCCCAGCGGTCCGATCGGGGGATGGTTCAGTATTCGATTAATCGCGGCATGCAGACTTTCCTTTTGTTGTTCCAACACAGCCAATCGATCCAACACTCGTGAGAGTTCCACCTGGGCACGAAACACATCCTGCTGTGCCGTCTTTCCAACACTGTACCGGGCATTGGCGGTCTTCTCGAATTGCATGAGGAGTAGTTTGTTCTTCTCGACGATCTCTATGCTCTTGTGGATGAAGTGGAGATCCCAATAATGTCGCTTCAGCCGGGAAATCACGTTGAGCTGTATGGCCAGAAACTCCTGTTCAATCCGGTCGGCATACCGGGCGGCGACTTCACCTTTGAGTCCTAGTTTTCCGGGAAAGGGAAATTTCTGACTGAATCCGTAGACGGGGCCCTCCAGCGGCTCCATCATGGGCATGCGCTGGTAGCCCAAGAGCAGGTTGGGGTCCGGCAGCGATTGCACCTGAGGAATGATGGCTTGCGAAGCCTCCCACCGTCGACGGGCTGCTTGAATGTCCGGATTGCGCAGAAGAGCTTCTTCTATGAGGGTTTGAAGGGTAAGGGAGGCTTCCTCGGCCGAAGCTGGTCCAGTGGACAAACAAGCTAGCAGCAGGCTGGTGCTAAATAGTAAAACAAGAACACGTACACCATAGAGT
>QJYE01000418.1 GCA_003235785.1 Nitrospirota bacterium | reverse complement strand
CTGTCGAGCAAGGTGACGATGAGGTGGTTCGGGCGCTGATTTTTGCCATTGGCGGGTCTCTGGTGAGTCGGTCAATTCAAGAGGACATTGAGAAAAAGCACGCCGAGGCGAAAAACCCCGAGGGATTCAGGAGGCTTGGCGATCTCAAGATGTTGCGCCAAGAGATCGGCACATTGACGGATCAGACCGCGCAATGGCTGCGACGCCTGGGTGAGGACTCGCCAAACTCCTCAGCGGAGGTCAGCAAGTCTATTGCCGCCTGACTTGCCGAATTAGCACACACCAAATAGTCACGATCGTAGTCATTAAAAACCGGACAGTTGCAACCTTGTGATTGATGGGTAAGGCAGTCGTGCGGTTTGTGAGTGCAGGGGCGACCTTACAAACTGAGGCGGGAGAAGTTCTCCGCTCGATCTCGCAAAGCGACAGGGGAGAATGCTCAAATCGAAAAAGGGGATGACTGGAGGCAGATCCGGACGGTGTTCGAGAGGGACGTTGAACAACCCGGACTACCTGACTTCCGGTTCATTGACTTGACACACGGCAGCGAGTGAGTGAGCGATGCGAGGGCGATCCTGAAGAAGACTCAGGAGGTCTAGGGCCTGCGTCGTTCTCGCACGCACCTGAGTCCTGGGCACTTACGGACGACTGTGGAAGCGTTGGAAGGTTTGACGGCCGCACCCGAAACAGCCGCGAACCTTGACTGGTTGGCACATAAAATGGCACAAGGTGGGGTGGCAGCGACTGGTAAGGCGGCGTCAATCACGTAGTCATTGAACCTTATCGCCTGCGCCCGTAGCTCAGTTGGATAGAGCATCAGCCTTCTAAGCTGAGGGTCGCTGGTTCGATTCCAGCCGGGCGCACCAGTTTTTCAACAGATTCTGCAATCCCCCCGCTCGAGACCGCGCCCCATTGTGATACTTTCTCGCCGCAGCCGATCCAGCACTTCGGCGCCCCTGACCTGTCTCCTTTCTTCTTATCCTGTTTCCTTCTTATTCCAGGGAAGGTTTATTTTCCCAAGGCCCCAAGAAGCAAGGCCGAGTCCGAGCATCCCTGCGAGAATGAGGGATTGAGTCCATGAGAACCTTCCGTTTTGGGTAACATTGCAAAATACGCGCAGTCTTTCCTTGTTGCGTAACGGGTCTACCCTAATGAGGCGGCTATATCCTGTGCTGCTACGCCCGTAGGTAAAGTATTTTCTGTACAATTGTCTCAGATTATCGATTTCCATATGCCAAACTTCAATCTCCGGACAATACTGAACCACCTGACACGAATACGTATCAACTGTTTGTCGAACCAAAATCGTATCAGCACCACGCACCCATTCCATAAATGGCCCCAGTTCCTCAAAAAGCTGTTTTCTCATAGCCATATTATTCGTATGGCCATAATATAGTTCATTTTTCCCGCTGTTGAATACATATTGGTTTTTTTCATGATCATAGGCCGCCAACATAGAGAGCAGGAATGAATTTTCTCCGAATCGTCTCCGGCCCAGAACAATACGAAGGTCCGGCGTTCCCAGGGCGGTCACGATTTGGTGCAACCAATCATGGGAAGGAACACAATCTGCATCCGTGAAGGCAATAATTTCTCCCTTCGCTTCTTGAAGCCCTCGATTCCTCGCGGCATAGGAACCCTGTTTTGTTTCAGACAAGAGGCGAATACCGGGATACCTTCGTACCGTCTCAGCGGAGGCATCAGTGGAATTGTTATCGATCATGAGAATCTCGTAATTCTCTCTAGGATAGGTTTGCCGTAGCAGCCCTTCGACACATCGTTTGATATACCTTTCAGAATTAAAAAAAGGAATGATGACGGAAACCTTTATCATGATCGATCCTCAGGCATCTTTTAGAGGCCAACGGCCGACCTCTTCTCTCCCGTTGAAAATGCCAAATCGAACTCACTGGAGGAAAGACGAGCAAATCATTGGTAAACCCAATCTGAAGTAACGTTTACAACTGATGAGCGGCCGTGCGAGGACGCCACCTCTTGAGCCAGCCTTAATGACTTATCATGTTCAGATAAATTTCACACGTCATGCATCAAATGCCGTCACTGGTTGCTCGTTTTTCGAGGAACATCCCTCTAGCGTCTTGAATTGTTTTGTTGTTCAAACTGTTCGCCAGGCCATCCGTGAACGCATTAACTCCGAAATCTCCCCCAGTTGCGGCGACCCACCAAGATTTTCCCAGTTCAATTAATCTGAGGTTGGCCAGTTCTTTGAATTCTTCTCGTGTGACGGGCAAACCTCCCAAATGCTCTTAGACCGCTTTCACGTGCCGAGAATGCGACCTACCAGGGAAGTGGTTCAAACGGTGCCCCCTATTCCTGGAAGAATAAGAACCGGAAAATTCTGATGTGATTTTGAGGTTGCGGGTAGGTTCGGAGTTCCTAAACAGATGACGCGATTTGGCTTCACCTGTACTAGCTTAAATTCTCCCTAATGTTTTCCCCATGCCGCGTCTCGTTTATGTGTCGAAGCATCAAGGCTACGGTCGCCCTGATGTCATGCTGTTTTTCCACCAATGCGCGTGCTTGTTGACCGAAGCGATTACGTAGCGCCTCATCATCCCCTAGCTGAATAATGGCGCACGCCACCGCACGGGGGTCGTTTGAAGAAACCAACATTCCGTTCTCTCCATCTCGCACGAGCTCCGGGATTCCTGCGATTGGACAACTAATCACCGGACGTCCAATAGCCATGGCTTCCATAAAAGCCGTAGGAATGCCGTCCATATTACCTGCGTGATCTCGTCGGCATGGCATGACGAAAAGATGACTCTCCGCCATCCTCTCTGCCACTTCTTGCTGCGAGATTGAGTCACCCACCATAATTTTGTCCGCTAATCCCAGTTGCGCAATGTGCAGAATGAGGGCTTGTTTTAACGGTCCGCTGCCAAATAATCGCAATCGAAACTTGTAGTTCTTGTCATGCAAGATTCTGCAGGCATCAATGAGTGTATCCAATCCTTTTTTCCCCACATAATTTGCCACGCATAATAGTTGAAGCCCGTCATGCTGAGGAGGAGAAGGTTGCTGGGTAAATACATTCAAGGAGATACCAACATGAACTAGGTGAATGTGAGCACAATCGGGCGCCCTCTGGCGGAGCAGTCGTAAACCGTGGTCGCTGATAGCGAACACTTGTGCTGCATGGCGAAGCTTCCAGCTGAGAGTGTCGTTGCGGAGTTTAAGTGTCGTACAGTAAATATCGTAAGCATGAGCCGTGAAAGAGAAAGGAATATTGCTGACCCTTCCCGCTATCCCAGCGCAGGTGGCTGTACGGGTGGCGAAGGGCGCATGAATGTGATCCACGTTCATCTTTCCTAGGCGCCAACCCGTGGCCAGGGCTTTGGGGGTCCACCTAATGATCCCGATATGGGCAAACGGGTTTAATCCTGCAGCCCAATGGAGTGTGGCAAGGGTCTTAATGACTCGCAATGGCCGTCTGGCGAACATCAGAAAAGCCAAAAATACGACTTGGAGGTCCAGGGCAGCTTCGGGCAAGACAGCTTCGGGTTTCACGGTCTCAACCCTTCCATGGTGAAGAAGAGAGGGACCTGCAGAATACAGGGGAGCCAGAACTAGTTTGTGGCCAACACCGCGAACCGTTACCATTTCATTGACCGTAAAGGTTGTTATCCAAGAATAGGAATCAATAATATACGCGATTCGCATTACAACCTTCCTACCGCCATTTGCACG
This sequence comes from Nitrospirota bacterium, assembly GCA_003235785.1. Classification (GTDB taxonomy): domain Bacteria; phylum Nitrospirota; class Nitrospiria; order Nitrospirales; family UBA8639; genus Nitrospira_E. The sequence goes on along the minus strand of QJYE01000418.1, from coordinate 2,635 downwards.
CGGGGACTGTTTCCAAGGTTCCAGACGATAGACTTTCTATGTTTCTTAAGCGAGGCATCTTATCCTCGAATAGTTTGCGTTTAACCATTTCCCTGAATGTGTGACCCGATGAGTCTTCGTATAGTATCCAAGATGTCGGATGTTCTCGGGACGATTCGGGCACCAAGCTTAATACAAATACGGGGTGTTTGCATTTGGTCTGTTCGTGTTATGGCGGCTATTCTGGCCGCATACATTAATAGGATATGCCAAGGGCATAACATGACTAAGCTCTCTTCCTATCCCAGGTTGTTCAGACATGCTATATCCCAACGCCAGTATTGAGGGTTTGTGTGATTTTCTCTTTTTCAGTATTGCCTTCGTGTAACATTAAGAATATGAGAAAATTTCCGATAACATCCTTTCATTGTCGGAGTGTAATGTTTTACTCCCTCGACGAACTCCCTTTATTTCGGCTATTGTAGTGCTCCCATTTTCGGGGGACTAAGGAATATCTTCTGTGGGTGAAAACCAAAAAGTCGTGTTTCTTGGGATTGACGCCGGGTCGAGAGATTTATTGCGTCAATGGGCGCATGATGGCACTCTTCCAACTTTTCAAGCTCTTTTTGCAAAAAGTTTTGTAGGAGAGACCGCAAGTACACCTGGGCTTTTCATTGGTTCGACTTGGCCAACATGGTATACAGGCGTGAATCCCGGCAAGCATGGCAGTCATGCCTTACAACAACTGAAGCCCGGAACATACGAACTGTATTCAACCTTTGCAGGTGAAAATGTTAAACGAGAACCCTTTTGGAATCATTTGAGCCGCGCAGGGCGGAAAGTGGCCGTCCTGGACATCCCGCTGACTTCCCTGTCAAAAAATCTCAATGGCATTCAACTCGTGGAATATGGGGCACACGATGCTCATTCCGGTTTTCGGACGTGGCCCCACACCCTTGCATCTGAAATAGAAAAGAATTTTGGACCAGCGTGTTCCCATCCGATCAAAGGCAACTGTGATGCGAAGCGGGATGCCGCGGGCGTTGCGGCCTTTCGGGATGCTCTCATTCAGGGAATCAAAAGGAAGACCGCGCTCACAAAATATTTTCTCCACGAAGAGAAATGGGATTTCTTTGCCCAAGTCTTTACGGAAAGCCATTGTATAGGCCATCAGTTCTGGCATTTACACGATTGCAGCCATCAATGGCATGATGCAGACATTGCCCGTATCGTAGGGGATCCTATCAAGGACGTCTACAAAGCCATCGATACGGCGATTGGACAAATTCTCACTGAAATTGACGACGGAACCACTGTCATCCTTCTTGCCAGCCATGGGATGGGGCAAAGAAACGTTCCATACGGACTTCTGGAAAAATTACTCCTCCAATTAAAGGTGGCTGTTCCACCTAAATTGCCAGCCAACAAGATCACGGGATTGTTTATCCGTCAAAGGTTAATCGGATTCCTTTATCAAGTTTGGGAAAAGATCCCTCCGAAAATTCAAACATACCTTGCTCCAATGGTCTATCTCCTTTCTCAAAAGCTGAGCTCCTCACCTTGTCCTTTGGTGGATCGAGCAGCTGGAAAGTGCTTTTCTATTCATGACACTCCGTCTCATGCAGGGCTCAGAGTGAATCTGGTTGGCAGAGAACCCGAAGGAAAAGTACAGCCGGGAGCGGACTATGAACAATTTTGTAACGAACTCGAAAAGGACTTATTAGGGATAATAAACCTCGGAACGGGAAAGCCTATCGTCCAGCGAATAATACGGACAGCCGACTACTATTCTGGCGATTACCTTGGAGATCTGCCGGATCTCTTGGTGGAATGGAACCAAGAAAGTCCTATTCCGGCCATATATTCCGAAAAATTCGGTAAAATCTCCACGAATTTTTGGCATCCTCGTACGGGGCATCATCGGCTGGGAGGCATGTTTTTAGCCTTTGGGCCATCAATTCAACCGGGAGTCCTGAATCGAACGGTTTCCCTTATGGATTTTGCACCCACCATCGCGCAGTTGCTCAAGATCACTCTTCCCGATGTTGATGGTCAGCCAATTGATGAACTTCTTGTGTCCTCTCAGCCTCCGCCTCAGGCATCTTGCCGTCGCGATACTTAATTGAAAGTTCCCTAGCCTCTTTCAGCCAAATCAGGTTTCACGCGAGTCCTGGTTGGAGTGAGCATAGTGTGTATATGGGGGACAGGAAAAGGGGACAGGATACTTAAACTGGTACGTCCGAAATCGCCGACCACCTCGAATCCAGCTCGAACAGTTCCGCCTATTGGCGAATGAGCTCGCGGAACACAGGGCGTAAAGGAGACTCACATGAAACCATAAAATGGTATTCTGGCGTGCCTCCTAGCGGTGGTGGTAATTCCAGGTTGCCCGGAGAAAGAAGAAGGCACGACGAGGATCGCACAAAACCCAGCGGGAGGGGCTAAAACGAAAGATGAAGTCCTGGTTCAAAGCCGACTGAACATTACAGTCGGCCAATAGGCCATGTTCCCTCTTGCACTTGCTCTCGGAGAGACAGTATCGTAGGTGAGTCATCGGGTTATTTGAACGAACTTGATACTAAGGAGGTCGGTTATGGCACTGCGATTGGGAGATGAGGCACCGAATTTTACGGCGGAGACGACGGAAGGTACGATC
>QJYE01000328.1 GCA_003235785.1 Nitrospirota bacterium | reverse complement strand
AATGATCGCATCGTGCAGTCTGGGACGAAAGGCTTTAATCACTTGATTGTCGCGAGTGGGATGGACACGATTTGAGAGGAAAATGATTTCCAACTCCCGTACGGGGTCAATCCAAATCGAAGTGCCGGTAAATCCTAAATGCCCAAATGATTCAGGCGAAAACCATTGCCCCGAGGACGAAGGAGGAGAGGGGGTATCCCACCCCAATCCCCAACTGGTTCCAGGCAGAGCTTGTACAAACTTCCTGACTAAATCTTGCCGAAAAATACTTGGCTTGCCTGAATAGCCGTCCAACCACGCTTTTGTGACTTGTCCCACAGCCTGAGCCGTACCAAATAATCCGGCATGTCCCGCAATGCCCCCAAGGGCCGCCGCATTTTCATCATGCACTTCTCCTTGAAGAAATCGACCACGCCATGGATCTTTTTCTGTTGGCGCACATTTCTCTAATGCATTCCCTTGCCTATCATGCATGCCAAAAGCCAGGGGGGCCGCCTCTAATGGTTTGAAAATCTGCTTTTGAGAGAATTCCGCTAGTGACCGGCTTGTCATCCGCTCAATAACGAATCCCAGGAGCATATATCCCAAATCGCTATACACACTGCGTTTCAAGGAGGATTGGTCAATCGGCTCCTTGAGGATCATCGCCAGCACATCCTGGTTTCTGTGTTGGCGAAATTCAGATTCGGCTGGAAAAACCGGAGGGAACGATTGATAAAAAGGATGCCATGCTGGAAGCCCGCTTTGATGAGATAGTAGCGCTCTCAAGGAAATCTGGCCTAGAGGAGCGCCTTTGGTCTCTTCCAAGAAGGTGGCTAAGGTTTGGGAAAGTTCCAACCTTCCCGCATGAACGAGCAGGAGAAGTGAGGAGACGGTCACGAGGGGTTTGGTCAGGGAAGCCAGATCATAGATCGTGTCCGTTTGAACTGGATGGGAATCTGGAAGAGAGGAAATCTGGCCTATGGGCTGATGAACGCGGATGAGCCCTTGGTGGCGGACAAATAGCACGGCGCCTGGAAACACTCGTGTTTGAAGGCCTTCACGGAGAATACGCGAAATAGAATCGGTGGCATCCACAAATTCATCAGAAGATATAGGGAAGGGTTATCCCGCTTCTCGATGCAACGTTGGCTCTACATTCGCTTCATGGGCTTCAGGCTCTGGCAAGTCCTGCCCCTCTCCCAAAGAAGCATCATAGGATGGATCTGGCTGTTCTTCGACCTCGACCAATCGCCGGAAGGAACTCAGTGTCGAACGAAGACGGTCCAACACTAACGCTCGCTGTTGCCGGAGACCGGAGATGGTTCGCCGCATTTCCACGAGCTCTGTGCGGCTTTGTGACAGAATTTCTTCTGCTTTTAATTCGGCTTCCTTCACGATGAGATCAGCATCACGTTGTGCCCCACGCTTCAGTTGATCCACAAACGACTGTGTCGAAATTAAGGTACTCGTCAATGTGGACTCCGCTCGTTTGAGCTGCCCGAGCTCTTCATCTTTGGACGATAATTTTTCCCTCATCACCAAATTTTCTTTGGTGAGTTCTTCGACCGACTCGGCAATTTCTTCTAAGAATTGATCAACTTGGGCTTTATGATAACCCCGCCATTGCGTCTCCAGCACTTTATGTTGAATATCCAACGGTGTAATTTTCATCCCGTCTCCTTTCCCTGCACTCCTTAGTGCAATCTCATGGCTAAATCCCTTAAAGAGCCGACCAGGGCATATTGCAAAAAGATTATTATTAGAATAACAATGATCGGGGAAAAATCAAATCCCATGCTTCCCATTCCCAGACGTTTCCGAATTTGATAGAGGACCGGATCGGTCGCTCGTTGTAGAAATTGCACGATGGGGTTATACGGATCAGGATTTACCCAAGAGATCAAGGACCGAATAATGACCACCCACATATATAACGTGAGAATCATCCCTATAACCTCAGCAATGCCGGCTAACATGTTTCCTAAGACACTTCCCACAAAATCCATGGCACTCCTTTATGATTATCTAGTTAAGCCCATTGCCCGTGTCGGAAATTATCGCCTGTTGCCAAAGATAGCCGTGCCAATCCGCACCATCGTGGCTCCCTCCTCAATCGCAACCCGATAGTCATGGGACATGCCCATTGATAGTTCCCGTACCCCGCCCTGCGACATGCTCTCTTGCGCAAGGTCATCACGCAAACGGCGCAATTCCGAAAAATAGGCCCGGGCATCCTCCGGATCGTCGCGAAACGGGGGAAGAGTCATCAACCCACGAATAACCACATGTGGGAGCTGCCCAATTTGTTTGAGGGCACCCGGCATATGCTGGAGGGCAAACCCCCCTTTGGAATCTTCCCCTGCCACATTCACTTCAAGGAGAATCTCTTGTTGAACGCCTAATGTTTCAGCGATGGCCTGAATGCTCCGCGCTTGCTCCACACTTTCTACGGAATGTAGCAGAGAAAATTTCCCGACAATATCCTTAAGTTTTCGGCGTTGCATACGCCCAATGAAATGCCACGCCAGCCCTTGGCGAGGGCCAATTGCCGGAATCTTTTCTTGGGCTTCCTGCAGCCGATTTTCCCCGAAAATTCTCACTCCCGCGACATAGGCTTCGATTAATTGCTGTAAGGCAACCGTCTTGGTCGCCGCGACAAGCTTAACAGTGGAGGGATCTCGCCCCACCCGGAGAGCGGCCTGCCGAATGCCTTCTCGAATCTTCCGGACATTGTCAGCAATGATCACAGAATCCGGTGAATGTTCTAACGGTGCCACGTGTGATGCAAAGATTATTGTAAACGGGAATGGCTCTTAAGTCACAGGAACAGGGTCATGCGGCGTAAAACTATGGTGGTCAGAAGATATAAATCCCACCTATATTTCCTTCTAGTTTTTCTCTCATAACTTTCTACTAGCTTCCTGACAGCATAATTCCACTCATCATGGTCCCATTCACTTTCCCTTCACGGCGATAGGAAAAAAACAGGTCCTCTCTACAGCGTGTGCAATGCTCTAGTCGCTCAACCTGATGCTCAGGAACCCCACTGGCGAGAATTTGATGCCAGATCAGCTTCTTCAGGTCCAACATACCTTTGCCTGCCGTGGTTTCCTGGAATACCCCGACCCAATCAGGATAATGCGTATGCAAGGGCTCAATCACCGGAGCATCAACTTCATAGCAGCAGAAGCCAATCGAGGGACCAATCGCCACTTGCATGTGAGCAACCTCTGCACCCAATTGCTCCACGCAGGCTTGAAGAGTCTTGGGGACGATTCCACCTACGGCTCCCCGCCACCCGGCATGAATCGCCCCAATCACGCCTGCGTCATGGTCCACTAACAACACGGGCACACAATCAGCCGTCCGAACAACCAACAAGACGTGCGGTTGGTTGGTCACCAACGCATCCCCTTCTCCAGGCGTTAATTCCCCTGGCATAACCGGACGATCCAACACCGTCACCCGGGTGCTGTGTATTTGCTTCAGGCTCACGATAGTGGGAAATGTTGAAGGCCCCATGGTGATAGCCCCTATCTGGATAGATGCCTCCAACTCTGCCGGCAACTGCCGTGTGCCAAAGAAATGGCGAACGGAAATCACCTCACTCCTAAATCCGCAATCAGACAAAACAGGGCTCACAGACACAGACCTTCCAGATGAATCTTCCGCATTACCTCAGCCGTCCGCCTTCTTTCGCAAGAACGTGGGAATATCCCAATCGTCATCAACGAGTAAATGTCCATTACCATTTTCCGGCGCCTTATGAGCCGCTGTTTGTCGACGTAAGTACGCTGGACGATCCAGATCATCGGACCCATGTTCTGCACTCAGTTCCACCCCCACCGAGACTAAAGTCGGGGTTTTGACGGGCTCCACCACGAGCGTCGGCTGATGTGCACTGGGGAACCGCAACAACGACTCTCCCTGTTCAAAACCCGTGGCAATGACCGTCACTGTCAATTCATCGCCCATATCCGGATTAATCACTTGCCCCACAATGATATTGGCCTGTGGATCCGCCGCTTCCCGTGCGATATTGGAGGCTTCACTCACTTCATGCAAAGTCATATTGGGCCCACCGGTTATATTGAGAAGCAGCCCTTTTGCGCCCTCTACACTGCCATCTTCTAACAACGGACTGGCAATAGCTTGTCTCGCAGCTTCTTCAGCCCGCGTAGGCCCGTGAGCCGTACCCATACCCATCACGGCCCGCCCGGAATATCCCATGACAGTTCGAACATCGGCAAAATCCACATTGACCAAACCGGGAGTGGTAATCACATCAGAAATACCCTGAATGGCTTGACGCAACACATCATCAGCAATCTTAAATGCTTCTAACAACGGAGTATTTTTATCGACCATACCGAGAAGTTTTTGATTGGGGATGATCAGGAGGGAGTCCACATGTTTTTTTAATTCCCGAATACCTTCTTCCGCGAAGCTGGCGCGTCGATTACCTTCGTATTGAAAAGGTTTCGTGACCACGCCAACCGTGAGAATACCCAGTTCTCGGGCAATCTTGGCCGCAATCGGCGCAGCACCGGTTCCGGTTCCCCCACCCATGCCCGCCGTCACAAACACCATATCCGCACCTTCCAGGGCATCACGAATTTGGGTCTCACTTTCAAGGGCCGCCTCTTTACCGACCTCGGGCCGGGCCCCTGCGCCTAAGCCTCTGGCACGTTCAGGACCCAATTGAATTTTGTACGACGCAAGCGATCGGCCAAGCGCCTGCAAATCTGTATTCGCGACCACAAACTCCACACGGCCCAAACCCGCTTCGATCATGGTGTTGACGGCATTGCAGCCAGCACCACCGACACCCACCACTTTAATGTTGATTGCGGCGAGTTCATCATCAGAAAGTGAAAACATAGGACTCCTCCTTTCTACCAGGAATCTGGCAGAATGTGGTTACATGCCATTGATAGTTCCGTTTCTCTTGCCCGAGCGATACAAAAAGTTCTTACTCCTTCCCCACCCTCCATGGTTTAGAAAAAGTTCATAACCCAGCCCTTCATCTTAAACACCATCCCTCCCATCCATCGTGAGGGAGTCTTTGATTTTCCACCGCCCGCCCCAACGACTTCGAATTCATTTTCCTGACTCACGGAATGCACGATCAAGCCAACAGCCGTGGAATACATCGGGTTTTGCACAATATCGCGTAACCCACCCACACCAAGAGGACGCCCCAACCGCACCGAAAGATTCAGGACGTGTTCCGCCACATCAGACATGCCCGGGAGCAAGGAGGTTCCTCCCGTCAACACGCCACCAGCCACAAGCATCCCGTCATACCCGGCCCGCCGGATTTCACGACGAACCAGTTCAAACATTTCTTCCACACGTGGCGAGAGTATGTCTGCGACAACCGTTCGAGGCATCACGCGTGGCGGACGGCCGCCCACACTCGGCACCTCAATGCTTTCGTCGCCATTTAATAACTGACTGCAGGCCACCCCATATTGCAATTTTATTTTCTCAGCATCTTCCGGAGCCGTTCGTAGACCAATTGCCAAATCCGATGTCAAATGATTCCCACCCATGGGAATGACGGCAGAATGCCGAATACACCCCTCCACCCATACTGCCACATCCGTCGTCCCTCCTCCGATATCAACCATGACCACTCCTAACTCTCGCTCTTCACGAGAGAGGACGGCCGCACTCGAAGCCAACGGCTGCAAGATAATATCCACCACATCTAATCCGGCCCGGGTCACACACCGTGCGAGATTCTGCGCGGAAGTGACCGCTCCCGTCACAATATGAACATCCACTTCCAGCCGAGATCCGGCAATACCCAATGGATCTCGAATTCCTTCCTGATCATCCACAATGAATTCTCGCGGAAGCACATGCAGAATTTGTCGATCTGGAGGAGGCACGGCACATCCACGAGCCGTATCGACGGCACGCCGTATATCGCTTTTGGTCACTTCACGTTTTTTCAGCGCTACCACCCCTTGGGCACTTTCACTGCCGATATGGCTGCCAGCAATCCCTGTATACACCGAATTGATTTGGACGGCCGCCATCAATTCGGCCTCTTCGACTGCCCGCTTAATGGATTCCACCGTGCTCTCCATATTGACGACCATGCCTTTGCGCAAACCAGTCGAACGATGTGAGCCAATGCCAATCACGTTCACGGAACGGTCAGCCAATACTTCCCCGACCACGGCACAAATTTTTGTCGTCCCGATGTCCAATCCCACCACAATGTGTTCTTTTTTTGTCATAGCTTACAATGTCCTCTTGCGAAGGATGACCTTTTGAGGAAATCTCAAATCCACTTCTTGCGATTGTCGTTCAAACGTATCCTTAACCGTCGGATACAAAATCATAAACCGTTCCCACTGTTGTTCC
>QJYE01000293.1 GCA_003235785.1 Nitrospirota bacterium | reverse complement strand
GATAAGGGAACTAATCGTATTCGGAAGATTGATATGAAGACCGGCGTGGTTTCTACCATTGCCGGCGTGTGTCGGTTTGGGTTTGATGGGGATGGGAAATTAGCCGTAAAATCCATGCTGAATGTTCCGGAAAGTGCTGTTGTCGATCAGGAAGGGAATGTGTATATATCCGACTCCATGAATCATCGGGTACGGAAGGTAGACGCCAAAACGGGAATCATTACCACCGTAGCTGGTAATGGAGATAGTGGCTATGACGATAAAAATATGGGTGGCTGTGGGGCTGCTCGGTTTGTGGCCAAAGAAGACGCAGGCATGCTGAAGCATGGAGATGGTCTCATCGCCACCGAGGCGATTGTGAACGCTCCCGCTGGACTCACCTTGGACGCCCAAGGAAATTTATACATTTGTGAACGCAACGAAAATAAAATTCGACGAGCAAAAGTTGGATAGTTCCTTTTATTCATAAATGAAGGACTTTTCCCCTTTCCCCACCGGTTTTATATCTTCTTTTAAAGAAAAAACGTACATGTTGGTATGGCGATAAAATCTATCTTCCCTCTCTCCACTGGGTTGCCTGGATGCAAGGTCAGCAGACTCCAGTTTTGATTGTGGATGGTAGAAGCGATTCCATACGTGAGGTGAAATAATCTCATAGCTGCTCAGGATGAATTCGGTGCTCTCATTCAACGGCATGGTATATTGGATCATCTGACCTGTGATCGATTATGATAGATTAATGTGAAGGGATTTCGTTTCATGGGCGAAATCGAATAAAAGAATGTCAAAAACAACAATGAAAAAGACGACCTGGTGCTGGGCTCTCATTGGGTTTTCTCTCTTTGTCGGGTTGACCTGGTTTGAGGTCCCTTTAGTCAGTTCCCAAGGCATGGTAGTCCGTGCGCATTTTCAAGAAGGCGATGTGCCCGATTATCCTACTGATCCGGCCTGGGAAACCGTTGCTCCCCTTCCCCTCCCCTTAAGCGGACAAATCATTACGCGACCAGTCTGGCCAGAGCCTAGCGTCCGCGCATTATCCATCCGGTCAATCCATAATGGAAAAGAGGTCGCATTTTTAATGGAATGGCAAGATGCTACGGTCAATGAATCGTTAACGCCCGGCGTTTTCAGAGATGGGGCGGCCGTGGCCCTTCCAGTAGGCGATGCTCCGGCGTTCTTTTGCATGGGGCAGTTAGATCATTATGTGAACATTTGGCATTGGAAAGCGGATTGGCAAAGCGATGTGGATCGAAGGGCGGCCAGAGCGAGTGAATCCAAGGAGGATCGAAAGGGGCCACGTCGGTTTGAGGTCATTCCGCGCCGCCCTTCTTCAGTCGAGGACCTTATTGGGGGCGGGTTCAGCACGTTAACGAGCAAGGAACGGCAGGGGCGAATCAAGGGCCAAGCGGAGTGGAAACGGGGGCTTTGGCGTGTGGTGATGAAACGACCGCTCACCGTTGATGGAGATGATCTTGAGAATGAGGCCATGCTGATTCCTGGTCGACTCCAAGCGATTGCCTTTGCGGTGTGGAATGGAGAAAACAAAGAACGCAATGGACAAAAGGCGGTAGCGTCCTGGATGCAATTACAAATTGATCCTGTGAGACCGCCATCTGGTAGTTCCGACAGAAATTCCAAAGGATAAAGAGCATTCATCCTTTCCTGGAGTAGGCCATTTATGAAACAAAGGCTTTCGACAATAGGAATAAGGGTTTTCGGCATTCTGTGTCTTTTAGGTATGGGGTTGGGCATGAATCCTACGTTCATATTGGCACAGTCAGCGAATGGGGAAATGACCAAAGAGAAGGCCCTCATGCTTGCCGAGAAATTTGGAGTCGATGTTGGAGAGGTCGACCAAGAAATCCAAGAAATTCTGGGGCTGACGAAAGCTGAGGGCGTCGTGGTTTTCGCCGTTATTGGCGGATCCCCTGCAGAATTATCTGGGATTAAAGTCAAAGCGGTCATCAAAGAAGTTGATATATATGAAATTCGAAACTTGTTGGATTTGGGGAATGCGCTAGAAAAGACTCTGCAAACGCCAAATTTTACGGTTGCGACGTATGAACCGATGACAGGTGTTGGCGTCACTGGCGGATTAAATTTCCATTTTGTACGCATCTTGCAAGATTAGTTTTCAAATTATGATGAACGAATTGAATGGGAGAAAGATCATCCCTTTAGCTATTTCTGGGAGTTTCTTGGCCGTGCTGTGCCTCGTCGGAATCGTGACAGCTCAGGAACGGCCAGTGGTTACTGAAGCAGATCAATCCTGGATTGAAGAAATTGAAAAGACGTTTATCCCATCCGAACAATGCAAGCAATGTCATGACCGCCATTATGAAGAATGGAAGGGCATGCGTGAGCAGACCATGGATCTTAAAACCTTTGGTCGTGTGGATGGTGCTCTGTTACATGGCACCGCATTGACCTCTCCAGTGTTTCAAACGGTTCTTGGTCTGTGGCTTCAAACCAAGCCGGAAGCCGACGAACGGAATCGTTGCCTTTCCTGTCATGCCCCTTCCGTCACCGTATTCCCTCAACATACGGACCGAATTATTGACCAAGTGATGAAGGGCAGTAAACACGTCAAAGTTGAAGGCATCAGTTGTAGCTCCTGCCATTTGATTTCCGGCACGCAGGAAAATCCCAATGGCCATCCGACCTTCAAAATTACTGCCGGTGCAACGATCTTTGGTCCCTATGCAGAACCGGAAGAGAACCTTGTTCATCCCTCGAAGCAGTCAGATGTGTTTCGTGGTGCCAATTACTGTGCCTCTTGTCATTTTGGAAAAGTCAAAGATGTCATGCAAGAGGATATTCCTGGGCAAATTCTCAAGGGGACCATTTGTCAGGATTGTCACATGGAGCAGTCAACCGGCAGTTCTACCTCACAACGCGGGGCTTTAACCCGGCCAATCGGGCGACACTGGTTTCAAGGCATTGTGATTCCTGGGATTATGCTCAGCAATCGAAATCTACAAGCCGAATGGTTTTCACGTGTTGATATTGAAGCAAAATTGGGTCAAGGAGTCGTCGAGGGTGAGGTTTTGGTCAAAAATGGAGCGCTTCCACATACGTTCCCCGGCGGAGATCCGGTCTTGAAGCAATTTTTTGTCACGGTGGTGGTCAAGACCAAAGGCGGCGAGATTGTGGATCAATATGAAGAACGATTTGGCAAGACCTTTGAAGAGTTGATTCGCGGACCTATTCCCCGGCCCTTTATTAATGGGGGCACAACTCGTCATGTCCCTTTTTCGTTGAAAATCCCAGAGGGCACCAAGGGGTTAGTGCTTGAAGCCGCAGTTAGCTATGCCTTGATTCCCGAACCCACACCTGAATTGAAAGCCGCCTATCTGGCAACGTTACCAACGGACAAAGATCGTGAAAAAGCGGAAGCCATCATTCAGGACTATTCGGCGCCACGATTACTCACGTTTCGAACGATGAATTTATAATTCCTTGGGAACACAAGAGTTCTCAAGAAAGCAAGAACGTTTTAAAAAGGAACAGGAGCATGCGTAGAGGAAGAATGTCCCATATGCGGTTTGCACTTCCCCTTTTAGCCATAGTTGGGTGTGTCGTCGCGGCTGTCATGTTGGGAAGAATTGTTCCATCTGTGCAGGCTGCCGAAAAACCTCTGGAAAAGGCGTTCCCTAGTTCGGAAAAATGTAAGCGTTGCCACCTCCGGGTCTTTGAAGAATGGGAAGCGTCGGCTCAATCCCGATCAATCGTGACGGCCCCATTTCGTATCACGCTAGAGAAATATTTGGCCAAAGCCGACAAAAAGGACCAGGCTATGTGCTTTCGGTGTCATGCTCCACATATTGCGGAATATGGTGAGCTTTTGCCGCAGTTCATCAAAGAAGTGGAATCCAAAGATCCGCACATGGATGGCGTGGGGTGTCCGCAGTGCCATTTGATTCATGAGGTAGATGCCAACGCCCATCCACCCGTCCCGACGTTTCAATTAGGTAAAACTATTTTCGGGAACTATGACAACGCTGCCGAAAATTTGGCGCATCAATCTCAAAAGCTTGAGTTATTTGGAAGTTCTCAACTCTGCGTCACGTGTCATGATTCTTTGCCTCAGACGGCACAAACCGCCAACAATCTTCCAGATTGGTTAGGGGCGTGGAAGACGTCTCAAGCGGAAACAAGCGGCAAGCCTTGCCAATCCTGCCATATGCCGGAAGCGGTCGGTGAGTCAGCCAATGGCGAAAAAATTAGGAAAGTGGCGAATCATAGCTTCCCTGGGAGATTTGGGAAGGTACGGGCCGAAGCCGTCGAGCTTGATTTTTCCACAACGGTCAAAGGGGCTACTTCGCAGGTAGAGGTCTCAATCAAAAGTCTGGTGCCCCACAACCTGCCGTTGCCCCATCCAGGATGGTCTCGCATTGTGGTGGATCTGGCCATTATGGGGAAAAACTTGAAAACCGTCTATACCGAACAACGATTTTATCAACGAGTATTTGGTGGAGGGGATGGCAAGGAAACGGTCTTCGATTTCGAGGCCCAAACGGTCTTACAGGACACCCTTCTCAAACCTGAAGAAACCCGCAAAGAACTCTTTACCTTCCCCACACCCAAAGATGCGCCTTCCATGGATGTGGTCGTCACGCTGACCTATGCCCCGGTTCATGGGCCCAAAGAATTTCTCAAAGCTGTTGAACAAGATGCCCCACTTGGCCCAAAAGACCGAGCCTTCCAAGCTGTCCAAATCGCCCAGAAAAAGACAAACGTCCTTCTCAAGAAATAAGGGGATGCCTCCACAACGCCTTTGCCAGGCGAGGAGATATTTCAGTTCACTCATCTGTGATTCTTGCGATCACGTCGGTTAAGTCTATTTGGCAGAACCCAAAATATGAAGATTGCAGTAATTGGCGGGGGACCGGCGGGATTGATGGCGGCGGAGGTCGCGCTCGCCAGCGGGGCCTGCGTCGATGTGTATGACGCAATGCCTTCCATCGGTCGTAAATTTCTGTTGGCCGGGAAGGGTGGATTGAACCTGACGCATTCGGAACCGGTGGACAAATTTCTCTTGCGGTATGGCACACGGTGGGCGCACATTCAACCGCTGCTCACCGGGTTTGGGCCTGAGGCGTTACGCGAATGGGCTCGTGGCATGGGCGTTGAGACGTTTATCGGCACCTCCGGCCGGGTGTTTCCTTCCGATCTTAAATCTGCGCCACTCTTACGAGCCTGGCTTCGCCGGTTGCGTCAGGGTGGGGTCGGTATTCATGTGCGGCATCGCTGGTGTGGATGGGATGAGGATGGCGCTCTCCGCTTTACTACACAGCAGGGGGATCGGTTGGTTTCGGCTGATGCGGTGATTCTGGCATTAGGTGGGGGCAGTTGGCCACGGTTTGGTTCCGATGGGTCCTGGGTGCAACTGCTTGCTGAGCGTGGTGTTTCGATCCACCCGTTGAGGCCGGCTAATTGCGGGTTTGATGTGAATTGGAGTCAGCACTTACGTGTGCGGTTTGCCGGACGCCCTGTGAAGCCGGTGGTAGTTTCGGGCATCACCCTGGATGGTGTTGAGTTTCGTCAGCAGGGGGAATTGGTGGTGACGGCGACGGGTCTTGAAGGCGGCGTGATTTATGCGGTTTCCGCATGGTTGCGGGATGCGATTCTGACAACGGGTGAGGCGCGTATCTACCTGGATCTGGCGCCAGATCGTGAGCTACCACGTCTCATTTCTGATTTATCGCGTTCACGAGGTTCACGCTCAATGGCTAGCCACCTCAAGCGCTGTGTGGGGATTGAAGGCGTGAAGGCCTGCCTTCTGAGGGAATGTGTCCCGAAAGAAGATTTTTCCGACCCTGCACGACTTGGAGCGGCCATGAAGGCCTTGCCGATTCAGCTCATTGCGCCACGTCCGTTGGAAGAAGCGATCAGCACCGCAGGCGGGGTGGCGTTTGAAGCGTTGGACGCGCGACTGATGATTCGCGATTTGCCAGGGGTGTTCTGTGCGGGAGAAATGCTGGATTGGGAAGCGCCAACCGGCGGCTATCTTCTGACTGGCTGTTTCGCTAGTGGCCATGCTGCGGGCGCAGGGGCCGTGGCCTGGCTTCAATCTGTTCGGCCCTTATCAGCAGTCTAGCCAATCTAAAAATGGCTGTTGCGGTGATGAGATCCCGCCCATCCTTCGACCCTTCGGCAATCCTGATGTGAGCCTCCTGCATAACGGGTGTGCCGAAGAGTTGGGTTCCTATCAACTGCTGAATATCGGGTGATTGGTTTTGCTTATATTAACTCGTCACAGCGCCTTGGGAGGCGGAGGACACCAACTTGGCGTATTTGGCCATGACACCACTTGTATAGTGCGGCGCCGGGGGTGTCCACTTTGCCAGTCGGGCTTGGATTTCCTGGTCGGT
>QJYE01000511.1 GCA_003235785.1 Nitrospirota bacterium | reverse complement strand
ACCGACCGCGCAGAATGGGATCCCACCTTGCCGAATTTGTAGATTTGGCTAAAGCCAACACCCTGTGTATTTTGATTCTGGTTGCCCTCACCTTCTTTTTGAAAACCTTTGAGTTTTCCAGGCTTGTCATTCTTTATTTTTGGCTGTTGAATTTGGTGGTGTTGGGGTTTTCCCGCATGGTGTTTCGGGAAATCTTAAGACTCTTGCGTCGGTTAGGGTATAACCAGCGGCATGTGGTGGTGATTGGCGCGGGAACGTTGGGACAACGAGTGGCTCAGATGCTTCAGGCCCACCAAGAATTGGGAATGAACGTGCGTGGGTTTTTGTCCAGAAATGAGGAGAAGGTCGGACAAGTGTTACAAGGGGCACCTGTTCTTGGAACGTTCGATCAAGCCATGACATTCCTTACGCCACAGGTAGATGTCGTATTTTTGTGTTTGCCGCCTGCTGTGGAAGGGGAAGCTGAGGGACTGATGAAGGTGCTATCCACGACAACTGCTGAAGTGAAAATTATCCCTTCGATTTATGAGTTCATTACGCTTCGTGCTGAGGCGGAAATATTCGATGGATTGCCAATTATTACGTTGCAAGGCTCTCCTCTGTATGGGTGGAATCTCTTTCTCAAGCGTGTGTTTGATGTCGCCGGTTCTCTAGTGGCTTTAGGGCTTACCTTGCCTCTTATGGGTCTGATTGCTGCGCTGATTGCACTGACATCCCCTGGTCCGGTGTTGTATCGGCAAAAGCGTATTGGATTGGATGGGCGTTCGTTTGAAATTATTAAATTTCGAACGATGGAGCTGAATGCTGAGTCGAAAACCGGGCCGATTTGGGCTCAGTCAGGTGATGCCAGGTGTACGGCAATCGGCAAGGTACTTCGGCAATCGAGCCTGGACGAACTTCCGCAATTTTGGAATGTTCTGAAGGGAGAAATGAGTATTGTGGGCCCGCGTCCAGAGCGGCCTGAATTTATTCATAAGTTTCGTGAGCAATTTCCTCAATACAATCTTCGGCACAAAATGAAAGCGGGGATTACAGGGTGGGCCCAGGTCAATGGATTGCGCGGCAATACGTCATGGGAAAAGCGATTGGCTCTTGATATGTATTACATTGAACATTGGTCATTGTGGTTGGATATAAAAATCATGTTCCTCACCTGTTGGAAAGGATTTATTCATAAAGAGGCCTATTAAGCAGATGTGAGGAGCCAGGCGTCCGCCGCCGCTCGTTTCCTCTTTTACAAAGGGGGATGAATGGGGATTTTGTCAAAAGGGCTGGCGCTTCTTGTCTCACCGCTATTTGACTTTAGTGCCCGGGAGGAGTGGTTCCGATACTCCCAGTAATCCGAGCATCTCGTTCTCTCCGGCGGCTAGGACCATGCCTTGGGATTCAATGCCCATGAGTTTAGCTGGCTTGAGATTGGCCACGACCACAATCGTTTTCCCTACCAATTCTTCCGGGGCGTATTTCTTTCCAATGCCTGCCACAATTTGACGCCGTTCCGTCCCGATATCCACTTGCAACTTCAAGAGCTTTGAAGATTTCGGAACTCGTTCGGCCTCGAGAATCTTTGCGACTTTCAGCTGGACTTTCATGAATTCATCTATGTCAATGAGCGGTACCTCGTCAATCGTCATGGGGGGTGGTGTCGGTTGCGTAGAAGCTACGGCTGCCTCTTCATTCTTTCCTGTGGAAGCCGGAGTGGTTGGAGCTGGTTGAGGTGTTTGTGGGGCTGGGATATCTTTCTTGGGGAACAATGATGCGCCTTTGATGACGGGATGGGTATAGGTGTATGTCCCCCAAGTCGGGTAGTTCGGTAGCGTGGAAGCCGAAGGATCTTCCGTGAGTCCCAATCGAAGGCTCATGGCTCCCCAAATAACCTGAGATTGTCTGCTTGCAAAAATCTGGGGATTGCTTCGTCGTCACTCCATT
>QJYE01000311.1 GCA_003235785.1 Nitrospirota bacterium | reverse complement strand
GAACCACAGTACAGTCGATGCATTGAGGTTCAAGAAACCTATGGTTTAACACGGTTGGGTATTATGAGTAATCAAACGTGGCATGATGATCCAAAGCGTCTT
This sequence comes from Nitrospirota bacterium, assembly GCA_003235785.1. Classification (GTDB taxonomy): domain Bacteria; phylum Nitrospirota; class Nitrospiria; order Nitrospirales; family UBA8639; genus Nitrospira_E. The sequence goes on along the minus strand of QJYE01000311.1, from coordinate 6,295 downwards.
GGATTTTTACTCGCCCGGTATAAGTTTGTTGCCAAGATGTTTCAGGGACAAAAGCATGTCGTATAAATTGGCTCTGCGGATGCATTTGGGACCCGCGTTGTTCAGCAACATGTTGCTCATGTGACGGTTGCTGATTTTGATCCGGTCTTTGTCAGCGACATTAAAGCTCGTATGAACCCGGAGTGGGAAATGGATGTTCTTGAGCACGACATTCTCAAGGGCCCGCTAAAGGGAGCCTACGATGCCGCCTATACGCTGGACTTACTCGAACACATTGAGCCTGCACAGGAAGACCTATTCATTGAAAATATCAGGGACTCCGTTAATCCAAATGGGGTTGTTATCGTTGGATCCCCAAGCATTCATTCGCAACCTTACGCCTCACCGCCTAGCTCTATCGGTCATGTCAATTGTAAGGATTATGATGAATTAAAAGCACTGTTAGGGAAATATTTTCATAACGTCTTTATTTTCTCCATGAATGACGAGGTGGTGCATACGGGCTTTTCAAAAATGGCGAATTATTTCATAGCACTCGCATGTACGGAACGCCGCTAATCATAGGATGTGATAGTTTTATTGGTCGCGCGCTCTTCCAATACTTCAATTTGCGAGCTACTCCTGTCGTGGGAACAACGAGGCGCGCTGGCAGTTCTCACCTGTCCCTTAATCTTGAAGAAGAATTGTCCCTATGCCAGATACCCAGCTCAGTTGGAGTGGCCTATTTGTGTGCAGGGATAACGAATCTGAAAACGTGTGAAATAGATTCTTCACGTACGCGCTATATTAATGTCGAACGCACGAAACTGCTTATTGATAAACTTTTGGCGCATGGTATCTATGTCGTATATTTTTCCAGTGATTTGGCCGCAAATCCAACAACTGAATATGGTGGTCAAAAGCAAGCCGTTGAGCAATATCTTAAGGGTAAGGATGCCACAGTGGTAAGGCTCGGGAAGGTTATCAGCGCCGAATTTGGGTTGTTAACTGATTGGGTTGATGAGCTTGAGAGTGGCCGTCCCGTTGAACCTTATGATGATTACTATTTTTCTCCGATTACCAAAGAGAAGGTGTTGGCCGTTCTTGGGGGCGAAGAGTGGCTGGGGGTTTACCCGAAAATTCTCATATCTGCAATCGAGCCGTTGAGCTATTTTCAGGCTATTGATTTCATAGCAGAAAAACGAGCGTTGAATCGCTCCCTTATTGTTCCAAAATCCTCTGATGTCAAAAAAACAGAAGGAATGGCACTTGACCTCCATCTCAAGGAATACCGGTTCAGTGCCTGGGACATGCTCAATGAATTATTTGGAGCCAATACGCGTGCCTATGAAGATTCCTAATAGAACGCCGGTTCCTAATAAGTTTCATTACAATTCTTACCGGACGCTTGGTTGCTTGCAACATCCCAAAAGGTTGTGGAATTACCTGAAATTTAAAGCCGCAAAATTTAGTTCAACCATCAATTATCTGCCACTACTTTGCGATATCGAACCCAATCAAGTTTGTAACTTTAAGTGCAAGATGTGTGATCCGGCAGTGCTCTTTAAGGTTAAACGCAAGCAGATGACTTTTGAGGATTTCAAGCGCTTCATCGATGAACAGTACGGACTGATCGAAGTGAAAATCCAAGGTGTGGGTGAACCACTCATGAATAAGGATTTTCTTAAGATGTGCGAATATGCGATCGGTAAAAAATTGTGGGTGCGCACCACGCTCAACGGTTCACTCCTTCATAAAGAGGACACTTTTAAGCATCTCATTGATATAGGGATTCATGATATCAACCTTTCCTGTGATGGGGCCTCTAAGAAAACCTTTGAAACAATTCGACAAGGCGGTATCTGGGAACTCTTTTTGGAAAATGCCAAACTTCTCAATGACTATAATTCTCAATTTGGAAATGGCACAAAAACCCGGGCGTGGGTAGTCATTCAAGATGGGAATAAACACGAATTCTTTGAATTTCCTAAAGTGTTTGCAGATCTGGGATTCAAAGAGATGTGTTACAGCTTCGCTATGCACAACTATGGGCGGGATGAAGAGAACGCCGAGGATACGCCTTTTGATTTTACCAATGAAGATCTGGCTCAGGTCATGGACATCGGTGAGGAACTCGGAATTGAGGTTTTCTGGTGGCAGCACCCCTCTTTCACCAAAAAACAGTTCTGCCACATTCCTTTTCAACGAGTCTACCTCACGACGGATATGCACATCGTGCCCTGTTGCTATATTGCAAATCAAGAGGTCGTTGATTTCGGACATTATGATGATTTCAAGAATATTTGGTTCACTAAATATAATTCTTTTCGGGACGCCATGAAGGACCCCGATGTTGAAATTCGGGATTACTGTAAAAATTGTTACGGGGGAAAACCATGAGCAAAAAAGCAATAATTCTTGGTGGGGGGTTCTCAGGGTGCACAATTGGCTATCTGCTTAAACAGGAGGGTTGGGACTGCACTATAGTGGAAAAAGAGGACTATCTCGGAGGGGGGTGCCGCACATTTTTCTATGGCGGTCATCCCTATATGAATGGTCCTCGTGTGTACTATGGCTATAGTGACAAGATCTATAATTGGGTCAACAAATTCATTGAACTGAAACCACTCGATTTTGAGCTGAATAGTTATGTCGAGAGCGAACAAAAGTTCTTTTCCTATCCAATTCATGAAGATGACCTTCCACGGATGAGCAAAGAAGCTCAGATTCGCGAGGAACTTGCTGCGCGTGACCTTAAAAAAATCCATAGCAACTTTGAAGATTATTGGATTGAGAATGTGGGTAAAACTCTTTATGAAATGTTCGTGAAAGATTATTCAGAAAAGATGTGGATGATTGATAGTAATAAGGAACTCGATACATTTGCCTGGTCTGCAAAGGATAACCCGATCAATACCGGGTCACGCATTGCGTATAAAGGGTCGCACCTGGCATATCCAACCGCCTATGACGGCTACAATTCGTTTTTCTATAAAACCACGGATGGTTTAGAAGTTATTTTAGGAGAAGCGGTGAAAAACTTTGACCTCGACAATAAGGCCATCATTCTCAATGATGGCACTAGACTCGAAGGGGATATTATCGTCAGCTCGATTCCCATTGAAGAAGTCTGCGAGAACCGCCTTGGCGAACTTCCTTATGCAGGCCGCGATTTCATACCTTTTATGCTTCCGTGTAAAGAAGTGTGTCCAGGTAATATTCGCTTCCTCCACTATACGCAAAGGGAGCCATATACCCGGATTGTGGAGTATAAAAAGCTCACCAATTATGAATCACCTGATACCCTGCTCGTCATGGAACTCCCATCGAAAAATGGGAAAATGTACCCGTATATGATTAATAAGTATCTTGATCGAGCCAAAAGCTATGTGGAATCTCTTCCTGAAGATATTTATACAACTGGGCGTCTGGGTACCTATCGCTATTCAACGATTGAACAAACGATCGCGCAGGTTTTTGATGTCTTTACTTCAATTACGGGCAAATCCATTGATGGTATGGAAAAGGAATTCTTTCAAATTGGTGATAAAAATATCGTGAAAGATCGGCAAAGTACGGATTCTAATGCTGCGACGGTGGCTGAAGACGCCATAAAGAAAACGGCGTAAGTACTCACCAAAATATCTACTTCAAAGATGGAGGACCTTAGCAAGTACACCAAAGTCATACAGACAGAATAGTCAAAAAGGAGTAAAGGAACCATGGGTGAAATTAATCTCTTAGATCGATACCCACAAGCGAAAAGGCCTATTGATGAGCGCGGGGCTCTTGTTACCACTGCACACCGACAAGTGGCGAGACAATTTGGTCGTGAATATTTTGATGGAGAGCGACTATATGGGTATGGCGGGTATTCTTATCACCCGCGGTTTTGGCAGGAAACGGTCAAGCGGTTTGCAGATTACTACCGCCTCACTAACGAATCTAGCGTGTTGGATGTTGGTTGTGCCAAGGGTTATATGCTTCACGACTTCAAAGAACTGCTTCCCGGATTGAATGTTGCCGGGGTGGATATTTCCGAATATGCCCTCCAACATAGCCTGGAATCGGTTCGACCCTTTCTTCGAATAGGTAATGCCACTGATCTTCCCTTTCCTGACAATGCTTTTGATTTAGTCATTTCTATTAATACAGTGCACAATCTCAACCTTGAGGATTGCAGACAAGCCTTAAAGGAAATTCAACGTGTGTCAAAGGGGGCGGCCTTTGTCACCATGGACGCATGGAGGACGGAAGAGGAACGGGAACGGTTATTGAAGTGGAACTTGACGGCCTTGACCTACATGGAGGTTCGAGATTGGAAGCAAGTGTTTGAAGAAATTGACTATACCGGAGACTATTACTGGTTTATTGCCGCCTAGGAAAGAAGAGGGCGTCCCGAATGCATGTGTTGGTTCATAAAAACGAATATGCGCCGGTGTCGTTACCGGCTGTCACGACGACCCAAGCGGCTGTGCTATTTGCCCCTTGTACACCCCTTTCCCTTCTCACTCTTTCGCTTCCACCGCTTCAACCGGAACAGGTCCTGGTGAAGATTGCCTATAGCGGAGTATGTCGTACCCAATTGTTAGAGATGCAAGGGAAGAAGGGTCCTGATCGATTTTTGCCTCACACGTTGGGGCATGAAGGTTCTGGCGTCGTCGTTGAAATAGGGGCAGGGGTCAAGAAGGTTCAGCCTGGTGACCATGTGGTGTTGTCGTGGATCAAGGGTGGTGGTGGGGAGGTAGGGGCAACGCGATATGAGAGTGAACAAGGTTGGATTAATTCTGGTGCTCTCAGTACGTTCATGACTCATACGGTAACTTGCGAGAATCGTGTGACGCCAATTCCCCAGGCTATGCCGTTACGTGAGGCCGCCTTATTGGGATGTGCCGTACCGACCGGCGCTGGCATTGTCTTTAATTCCACCCACATCAACCAGGATAGTTGTGTCGCGGTCTTTGGACTGGGAGGAATTGGACTTAGCGCCTTAATGGCGGCTGGCTCACTGAAAGCCAAGACGATTATTGGGGTGGATATTTCAGATCACAAGCTAGAACAGGCTCGTAAGATGGGCGCCACCCATACCATTCAAGCACATGTCCAGGATGTCAAGAGAGAAATTTCAGGAATGACGGAGGGACGGGGTGTCGATTATGCCATTGAGGCTGTTGGGAGTCGTGAGGCCATGGAGACGGCATTCAGTGTGGTGCGGCCAAATGGGGGGCTGTGTGTTCTGGCCGGCAATGTGTCTCATGGGGAGACCATCTCCATTGATCCGTTTGATTTGATAAAGGGGAAGCGTCTAATTGGCACATGGGGAGGGGAGACAGTTCCTGAACGGGATATTCGTCTGTACACCGAAAAATTTCTTACCGGTGCTCTTCCTTTGGGGAAACTCATTACCCACGAATCTCCCTTGGAAGAAATTAATGCAGTTGTCCAGGCCATGGACGCGGGTGAAGTTGGCCGAGCCTTGATCAAGATGCCCCCTGAGTGATCGTGTTCTCGAGAAAAAACTGGTGTGCCGTAGGTATAAAGTTGCTGTCTTGGGTGGTGAATCGCCAGGATCAGTAAAGCTGAATGATTTGCGGTCATGTTCAATTGGAATAATCCTTTCACAACGAGAAGGTAAAAGAAAATTTACATCTTCCTTTTCAATAAGAATTTGAGCAAAACCCGTAACCGATGCGGATGAAAAAAGTTTTCACCAAATTTCAGGTCGGATTACGACAAGGAAATCTTCTACGGGAAAGCCGGACCACGATCGACCTGAACTTTCCGGAATAGGTCATACACTCATGAATGAAAAACCAAAGATTTCAATTGTGACGCCAACATTTAATTGTGGGCCGTTTATTCGTGAATGCATCGAAAGCGTTCTGGCCCAGAATTATCCGAATGTTGAGCATATCATTGTGGATGGGGCTTCTGATGATGGAACAGTTGAAATCTTAAAAGAATACCCTCATCTTCGTTGGATTTCTGAGCCAGATCATGGTGAGGCGGATGCCCTGAATAAAGGTTTGCGTATGGCGACCGGGGAAATCATTGGTTGGCTTGGCGGCGATGATCGCTATTTAGGGGAGCATGTGCTGGACTGGGTGGCCGCAAAAACTAAGGGATTAACTGGGTCGTATGTCTTGTATGGCAAGGGGTTATTTATCAATGAGCATGGAGAAGCCGTTCGGCTTCATATTCCTAAAATTCCCATTACCTTGGCCATCGTCTCACGCTGGTTTAATGGACATGGCCTTTTTCAGCCTTCGATGTTTTATACCAAACATTTGTTGGGTGAACTGGGCGACTTTCGTGA
>QJYE01000347.1 GCA_003235785.1 Nitrospirota bacterium | reverse complement strand
CTGGAAGAAGGAAACAATGGAGTAAAACGCTTTTCTGAATTTGGAAGTGCTAGCGAGATGTGAGTTGAAAGCTATCATAAAGAGAGGCAGCTCAAGCTTACGAAGATCCCCACGGATTCAACTTGCCAATCAGAGGGTCACACTTGACTTGTTTCGATTTCATCACCCTAACCAATTCTTGGATGTTTTCCGCCTGAATAGGCCTAGAGCATGTTAGGCCTTTTGTTGCATTGATTCGTAAAAAATTCGGGTGCTATCATGCGCACCTCTAGTACTCCTAGTGCAAGTAAGTGTTGTCTTTTTAATAATTATGTATAGGAGGGTCACGAGATGTCCGGGCCGGACCTTCTCCTTGAGTACTTAACCAAGTTCCTCCCTATTCTAATCTTTATTGCCCTGTCGCTGGCATTTGGATTGGTGACGCTCGGACTCTCCTACCTGGTTCAACCCAAATATCCTGAGCCGGAAAAACTCTCTACATATGAATGCGGTTCTGAACCCTTTTCCGATTCCCGCATGCCATTTCCCGTCCGGTATTATGTCATTGCCATGCTGTTTGTCATTTTTGATATTGAGGTCATTTTCCTCTATCCTTGGGCGATTACTTTCAAGCAACTTGGACTAATCGGGTTTATTGAAATGATGGTTTTCATCGGGCTTTTTGTCGTGGCGTATGTCTATGCCTGGCGGAAGGGGGCTCTGGAATGGGATTAATAATGACGGGTGATATATGGGCTTAGTTCAAATCGGCCCACCAGCAAAAGACGGAGACTTGGGGGTTATGACCCTTTCCTTAGAAAAAGCCGTCAATTGGGCCAGAAAAGGGTCGTTGTGGCCTATGACGTTTGGCTTGGCCTGCTGCGCGATTGAGATGATTGCGGCGGTTTCTTCTCGTTATGACATTGATCGATATGGTGCAGGAGTGTTCCGCGCCTCACCACGCCAGTCTGATCTGATGATCGTGGCAGGGACCGTCTGCCGGCGAATGGCTCCAGTCATTCGGAAAATTTACGACCAAATGCCTGAGCCAAAATATGTGATTTCCATGGGGTCCTGTGCCACTTCCGGCAATATTTATGACAGCTACAGCGTCGTGCAAGGGGTTGATCGCTTTGTGCCAGTAGACATTTACGTGCCTGGCTGTCCTCCAACCCCGGAAGCCCTGTTTGACGGAATCTTCAAATTGCAAGATAGGATCATGCAAAAGCGAGTCTTCACCAAACAACCTGAACAAGTGAAGGTGTGAGAACGGGACCCTGGTGATCCGCGTTCAATAAACGGCCACGATTTGGATATTCGATAGAAATATTTCCATGCATCCTATTGCTGAAAAAATTCAAAGTCGATTCCCTGAAGGATTTATCAGTTCAACCGAATGGCGAGGGGATCTGGCAATTTCCGTTAAGCGCGAGGCGCTACACGATGTTTGCGCCTACATTCGCAGGGACCCGGAAATGGATTGTGATTATATGGTGCATGTGAGTTCCGTAGATTGGCCCGATGAAGCTGAGCGGTTTGAAGTAGTGTACGAAGTCTATTCCATTCGGAAGCGACATCGGATCCGCATCAAAACCCGTGTACCTGAAGATGATTGCCGGGTAGATTCAATGGTTGACCTTTGGATGGGTGCAGATTTTATGGAGCGGGAAGTGTTTGACATGATGGGGATTCGGTTCAACCATCATCCTGACCTTCGCCGCATTCTCATGCCTGATGATTATACCGAGGGGTATCCGTTGCGCAAAGATTTCCCTGTTCAAGGCAAGGGTTGGCGAGATACCTTTGATTTTTTAAACGACCCGAATTAATGGTACATAGCTTTTATTATCATGAAACTCGAAGATCAACGCACCACCGTCTATAAAGTCGATCCGAATCATCCGGAGACAGCAGACCTCCCGACTCTTCGGACTGAAGAGCTACTCCTGAACATGGGGCC
>QJYE01000410.1 GCA_003235785.1 Nitrospirota bacterium | reverse complement strand
CGGGAGAAAAAATGCCAGCCGCAGCCGCCAATTGACGAGACCCGTGCAACAACACCGCTCCTGTCCATGCTCCGGATATTTCCACCTTCCCCGTAAAATACCCGTCGACTTGACCCATGAAGGCTGATAACGCACGAGGATGAATATCCAAGCCCAACATCGCCTGCCAGGTCGTTCCGGTAATTTCTAAGATTTCCTCTTCAAGAAATTGCATGTGAGCTCCTCCTATCCCTTCTTCACTCGATAACATGATGCTCCGCTGATCGCGACGCGTTCATACTGATCATCCAGATTAATGGTCGTTTCCGAACCTCCTAAAAACAAATATCCAGTGGGATCTAATTTTTCCCGGATATTGGCTAATATCTGCTTCTTTGTTTCTGTATCAAAATAAATCATGACATTGCGGAGGAAGACGATATCCAGCGTAGGGAAGGGTAACCATGGACCAATCAAATTCATCGATTGAAAATCAATGCGCCGACGGATGTCTTCATTCACTTGCCAACCCATGCCTTTCTTTGAAAAGAAATGCGTCAAGTGCGTAACGGAGAGTCCGCGATTTACCTCTAATTGACTATATTTGCCTTCCCGGCATTTCGCGAGCATCCCTTCTGAAAGATCCGTGGCCGTAAATTGGATATGCCAATCCTTCATTTCCGGAAAATGCTCAACAATAGTAAACATAATGGAATAGGGCTCTTGGCCACTGGAGCTCGCGCCACACCAGATATTCAAACGCTTCGTCGCTCCTTTGCGCACAATAATTTCTGGAAGCAATTGTTCCCGCAACGCGTGAAACAAGGCGAGATCGCGGAAAAAACTGGTTTCATTCGTGGTCATCGCTTCCACTACTTTTTTATGCAAAGCCCCATAGGGAGCCATCCGCATTTTCTTAACTAACTCGGCTAAGGACAACAATCCTTCGCCTTTAGCCACAGGTTCCAGGCGGGAATGCACGAGATAGGCCTTTTCAGGCTCCAAGACAATGGCCGATTTCGTTCGGACCAAATCACGGACATAGTCCAAATCGACGGAGGTTAACTCTTCTTTCTCCATCGCATTCCTTTCACTTATGTGGTAACTGGCTGACCCTGTTCTGCTCGAATTTTCCTCACGATTTCTGTAAATATTTGGGGAAGGAGCAAAAAGGAATGAGCCAATCCCGCCAGCACCACAGTTCCTGGTATACCCCACACCACACTGGAAGCCTCATCTTGTGCAATTACCTGACCGGCTGCTTCCCGAATCACTTCTGCTCCATGCATCCCATCATGGCTCATTCCGGTTAACACCACAACTAACATCGCCTGGCCATACACGTTGACAACTGACCGAAACATCACATCCACGGCAGGACGACAGGAGTTCTCCGGTTGGTCCTGATTGATGACCAATCTAATCTTCGTTCATTTTCGCTGCACTACCATATTATGGGCTCCCGACGCGATCCACGCGTGGCCAGGTGCAACCACATCGCCGAGTTGACCTTCGTGAATAGGAATCTGGAATTTCATAGACAGCCGATCTGCCAAACATTTGGTAAACACCGGTGGCATATGTTGCACAATGAGAATGGGGACCAAAAAATTTTAGGGGATTGGGGGCATAACTTCAGCTAAAGCATTCGGGTCTCCAGTCAAGACCACAATCGCCACAAAATCCACCCTAAAGTGTGTTCTTGAACTAAGGGACCGAGGTTCTGGTCGAGAGACTAATTGAGAAAAGAATGAAGAAGTCGATTGAGACGACACAATTGAAGGTCTGGCCAATCGCTTAATTTTTGAGATCAGTTCCTCTCGAACCCACTTCATGACAAGCGCCATACTCCCCACGTTAGCAGGCTTCGTCACAGAGTCATTGGCCACACCAGACAACGCCTTTACTGGCTTGTTCAGGCGACAGATTCAGGAATTTCCGGCTGAATTTGATGAAACCT
>QJYE01000489.1 GCA_003235785.1 Nitrospirota bacterium | reverse complement strand
TTGAAGAGCAACATTCAGCCGGAAGTAGAAGGGGAGGTTCTTTGCAACCTCCCCTTTTTTCATGGCAAGACAGAGGACTGCTCACTGCCCTTCTCTACATTTTTCAAACACCGGACACCTGCCTGGGTCCCAAGCCAATAACGATTTATTACAACAATTCTTATTTTCAGATTGACGATTTTTCTGTGAGAGTGAGGGATTGATGACCAATCAACTTCGTGTAGCCGTTGTTGGCGCGAGCGGGTATACCGGTGGAGAGTTGTTGCGCCTACTGAGCCTTCACCCTCAAGTCACGATTGGCCAAGTTGTGGCTTCCAGTAAATCAGAAGGACTCTCGGTCTCTTCACTCCTTCCCAATTTAACCAATATTATTGACTTTCAACTTTCCCCACTTAATATCCCGGCTCTCGCAAAGGATGTGGACCTGATTTTTCTCTCACTACCGCATACGCAGTCACTCCACCCCGTGGCCGAATTTCTCTCGCACAAAAAACTCGTGATTGATTTAAGCGCGGATTACCGTCTCCAAGACCCGCAAGTCTACGAACAGTGGTATCAAACGACCCACCCCTACCCTGACTTGCTACAGCAGGCAGCATATGGATTGCCGGAATTACACCGCTCAGCCATTGCCAAAAGTCAGTTAGTGGCGGTGCCAGGCTGCTACCCGACTGTGGCCATATTGCAGTTGGCCCCATTCGTCGCTCAACGTCTTATAGAACCGGGCTCAATCATCATAGATTCGAAATCAGGAGTGTCGGGAGCCGGACGTTCACCTGCCCTAGGCTTCCATTTCCCTGAAGCCCATGAAGCCATTCATGCTTACAAAATAGGCACGCATCGGCATCTTCCAGAAATAGAGCAAGGACTCAACTCGGTGGCTCCCACTTCTGGCACAGACGTGTCTGATCCCATATCGTTAATGTTTACTCCGCACCTGCTGCCTATCAATCGGGGTATCCTGAGTACGGCCTACGCCAAACTTCAATCAAACATTGATCCTTCTGAGCTTGAAAATATTTACCAACATTTTTATCAAGACGAACCATTTATTCGGGTGTTTCCTAAGGCCGAAGCGGTTAATCCTCGAAATCTTCGAGGCGCCAACTTTTGTGATTTGAGCTATACCTATACCGCTCGAACGAATCATGTCATCAGCAGTGGGGCCATTGACAACCTGGTCAAAGGAGCAGCAGGACAAGCCATTCAATGCATGAATCTGATGGTTGGCTTCCCGGAAACCTTGGGATTAACTAGCCCTGGCCTCTTCCCCTAACACCTGCACCAACCACTCATTCAACCGAACAGGAACAGATCATGTCCCGACATGTACCAAGTGGTATCACGGCCCCCAAAGGATTCGTGGCAGCCGGCATCTATTCTGGCATTAAAAAGACCGAACAACTGGATTTGGCCCTTGTGAAGTCAGAAGTTCCCGGGCCTATTGCCGGGGTCTTTACCAAAAACACCATCCCGGCCGCCCCCGTGATCATCGACCGCCAACACCTCAAAAAAGGTATCGGACAAGCCATCATCATTAACAGTGGTAACGCCAATGCCTTTACAGGAACCGAAGGGCTTGAACATGCACGGGAAATGGCACATCTGGTCGCCAAACAATTGGCGATACCAACACATTCAGTGTTTGTGGGGTCAACGGGTGTCATCGGTGTCCCACTCCCCATTTCGGCTCTCAGAATTGGAATTCCGACAGTAGTGTCCCGGTTAGGGAAAACGGGGCATCAAGCAGCGGCTCAAGCCATCATGACAACAGATACCTGCGCCAAAACTATTGCCGTTCAACAGCGTATAGCCGGGAAGCTGGTTACCATTGGCGGAATGGCGAAGGGATCCGGGATGATCCATCCGGATATGGCGACAATGTTGGCGTATCTCACCACCGACGCCGTCATTGATCAACAGACCCTTCAGAAAATGTT
>QJYE01000167.1 GCA_003235785.1 Nitrospirota bacterium | reverse complement strand
TTGAGTATACCCATGGTGGGGAATTTCTTACACGTTGCTCCCTACTTGAGGCCAGCGTCTGTGTTGTTTGGATTCCATCAATATTGGCTGAAAGAATTGTAAGAGATCCATTTGAGATATCCGATGATTCCAGGATTACAACGCATCATGCAAGAAGCCTCCAAAAAAGACAACCCATTTTCTCACATCGACACACTTCTTATACAACCGGAAAGGGCAGACCCGTAAAGTGTCGACGAAAGGCTTCTTGGCCGAAGTCCCTTCTGGCTGATTATTGAGTGAATACATTCCCAAAAGAATCCCTAGCCCTTGGAACGTGGGAAGAAATTACAATTTACCGGCTCTTCCTCTATTGCGCGGGTGGTACCAGAAGAAACCTTGCTGCCTCTTGCACGGGCAAAAAACTTTACGTATTCGTAGCCTTGGAACTTTCTCCCAATGCCAATAGGGGAACTTCGGGTATTGTGAGAATTAGGGGAATCTGGCAGACTGGGCCGGTGAACAGGATTTTCGGAGACCATTTGACTGCGGAGTCGGACGTGGGGTCGCGTGGAAGAGCCGGAGGTTTGGGGGGCGACATTGACGCCTCAAACCCCATTCAACCTGGACCACTTATAACATTAAACAAAAGGCTTCACGCCACAATGTTTTCAAGATTCCCTTTCAACAGATTCAATACACCATCATCATTATCTTAACTCACCTTAAGAGGTCAGTGATGCCTGACATGAGTGCCAACGAGCCTACGGTTGCCCATAAACTACATCGACGAGAAAAGGAACTTGATGCTGTACGTCGTATTAGCCAAGCCCTCTTCCAGCATCTCCCGTTAAATGAACTCGTTGAGAAAGCTCTTTCCGTCGCACTTGAAGTGGTCAACGCAGAGGCCGGGAGCGTTCTTTTGGCCAATCACCACAATAAGGAGCTGGTCTTTTTGCATACTATTGGCAGTACAGCGCCGCGAGTGGGAAAAACTTTTTCCTGGGATAAGGGCATTGCGGGGTGGGTTTTTCAAAGAGGCGAAGCCTTGGTCACGGAGGATGTGAAACGAAATCCACATCATTTTCCGGGAATTGACGAGATCACAGGGTATACCACACGCGATATGATTGCGTTACCACTTAAAAGTTGGGAAGGGAATCCTGTTGGGGTTCTGGAAATCATGAATAAACGGGATGGGAAACTTGATCAGGATGATGTGGCAATCCTCACGATCATCTCCGCCCTTACCGCCATTTCTATTGAGGAAACGTATTTATTTGAAAAAGCGAAATTGGGCGAGGTCCTTCACCTCCTGGGTGATATTAGCGGGGATGTCAAAAATTTCTTAACGCCTATTCTTAATGGGACATGGCTTCTGCAAGATGGACTGAATGAAATGTTTTCTCATCTCCCCCCCCAGACTGCTGACCAATTTCAGGCTTCCCAAAATCTGTCGAAAGACATTACCGAAATGATCAGAAAAAATGCCGGCCGCATCCAGGACCGGGTGAGGGAAATTGCTGATTGTGTGAAGGGACTGAGTACCCCCCTCCAGATTGCACCATGCTCTCTCTCAAATGTTGTGAAGGACGTCATCAAAACCCTAAGACTTCTTGCCGTTCAAAAAGATCTTACCCTCATCAATGAAAACCTTGAGCAATTACCCCCCATTCAGGGAGATGAGCGACGGCTCTTCATTGCCTTTTATAACTTGGTGAATAATGCCATTCCAGAAGTACCGAAAGGCGGGTCCATCACCATAAAGGGAACCCTTGCTGAAAACGGAACAGGATTACGAATTGAGGTGAGCGATACAGGTCGTGGAATGCCGTCTCATATTCAAGACGCTTTATTCACCGAGAGGTGGATTGGCCAAAAGACCAGGGGGATAGGGCTTGGCCTGAAGATCGTTAAGGGTGTGATCAACCTCCATGGAGGCCAGATCAGTGTTGAAAGCG
>QJYE01000022.1 GCA_003235785.1 Nitrospirota bacterium | reverse complement strand
ATGCGCATTTTTCCGTCGAAGCAACGTGGCCACACTCATTTATTGCAGCTCCTGGACGATCCGCTTAAACTCAAGACCCCGCTGATGATAGTTCAGAAACATATCGAAACTGGAACAAGCCGGTGAAAACAGCACCACATCCCCATTCGACGCTAACCTAATGGCTTGTGACACGGCATCTTCTAAGCTCGTGGCGCGAACAATCGTCGTACTGCCCGCCAGCTCCTCAACAATCCGATTAGCAGCTTCCCCTATGACGACAAGCCCCTTCACGCCGGCATGAATCGTCTCCAACAAATTGCGAAAATCCCCTCCCTTGTCTTTTCCTCCAAGAATCAATACCATCGGTTGTTCAAAGCTTTGCAACGCCTTCAACGTTGCATCCACATTTGTTCCCTTGGAATCATTCACGAACGTCAGGCCCTGCCATGTCCGAACAGGCTCCAAGGCATGTTCAAAGGTAGGAAGAGCCTTGAGTCCCATCACCATCGCTTCTCGCGAACATCCACAGAGGAGGCCGACATAGAGCGCAACCATCGCATTCGACACATTATGTTGCCCACGCATAGGGATGTCGGCACGGTCTATGACGAGGTCGGCTGTCCCCGCCAATCGCGCCCGTATCATTGAACCTTCCTGATAGATCCCTTGAGCCACATCGTGGCATAGGCTAAATTCGCAGAGACGCGATTTGGCCTCAACAGCCATCGACCTCACATTAGGGTCGTCAGCATTAATGAGCATCCAATCCTGATCTGTTTGATTTTCAAAGATCCGCCGCTTGGCCGCCTGATACGCTTCTTGAGTGGGATGCCGGTCAAGATGATCCGGCGTCACATTCAACAGCACAGCAATCCATGGCTTAAACCGCTGTATTGTTTCCAGTTGAAAACTGGAGACCTCAGCCACAATGTAGTCATAGTCCAATGCTGGAGAAAGACTCGTTGACCGTGGCACAGCTTCACAGAGGGGAAGGCCAAGATTGCCTCCCACAAAGGCATGCTTCCCACTTGCCTGCAGGATCGATCCGATGAGACGAACCGTTGTGCTTTTCCCATTAGTGCCAGTGACGGCAATAATCGGAGCCTGGAGAAAACAGGCGGCTAATTCAATTTCTCCCATCACCACAATATTCTGCTGACGGGCTTGCTGCAGGAGCGGATGGTCCACAGGCACCCCAGGGCTGACCACCAACACCTCAACCTGGGCCAAGAATGAGGCATCATGACCCCCGAAAAACATCTTTGCCACTCGTGCCCTATACTTGGCTCTTAACACCTCAAGGTCAGAGCGCGGCTGCTCCTCGACCAGGGTCACTGTCGCACCTCGATCCAAAAGGAGATCAGCCGCGGACTGCCCACTGCGACCCATCCCCAACACCGCCACATGCGTCTGCATCCAGTTGATTGTTGGAAGCACCGGAGTAGTCTTCACCTGTTCCATGACTCCAGAGGGTTTCATTGAGACCCTTAACGTAATTTCAATGTGCTGATACTCAACAATCCAAGAATAATGGCAATAATCCAAAGACGAACCACAACTTTGGGTTCTTCCCACCCTTTCATTTCAAAATGATGATGCAGGGGCGCCATCAGAAAAATCCGCTTTCCACGGGACTTAAATGAAATCACCTGGAAAATCACAGACACGGCCTCCATCACAAACACACCACCCACGAGCACCAATAACAATTCATGCTTGCAAACCACAGCCACCGTTCCCAACGCCGCGCCCAGCGGTAATGAACCCACATCACCCATAAACACCGACGCCGGATAAGTATTGAACCACAGGAATCCGAGCCCTGACCCAATAATGGATGCCGTCAAGACGGCTAATTCGCCCGCTCCTTCAATATGCGGGATCAAGAGATAGTCTGAGACCAGCCGATTGCCAACGGCCCAAGCCACCACGGTATAGGCCATCGCGGCAATAATTACCGGCCCAACCGCTAAACCATCCAAGCCATCCGTCAAGTTCACCGCATTGGAACATCCCACAATGACCAATACCGCAAACGGGATGTAGAGTATCCCTAAGTCGGGATTGAAATTTTTAAAAAACGGGACACTGAGTTCAGTGGAATAGGCCGGGGAAAGATAAAAAAACAATCCAATGCCCAACCCCACGCCTAACTGTCCGACAAACTTTTGCGTGGGGGTTAACCCTTCTGACCGCCCTCGTAAGATTTTAATATAATCATCGACAAACCCGATCATGCCGAAACCAACAAGCGCCAACATGACCAGCCAGACGTAATAATTAGACACATCGGCCCATAACAGCGTGGCCGCTAAAACAGAGAAGAGAATTAGCATCCCTCCCATCGTTGGAGTGCCGGATTTACCAAAATGTGATTGCGGCCCATCAGTCCGGATCTTTTGCCCTAACCCCAGGGTTTGCAATTTCTTGATGACAGGCGGAGCCAGGAAAAAAACAATAAGAAAGGCGGTAAGCGCCGCATAAATCATGCGGAAACTGAGGTAGCGAAAGACATTGAAAATCGCAAACTCATCACGAAGAGGATATAACCACAAATACAGCATATGGATTTACGTTGTAATACCTTTAAAGATAAAAAAATTGTGTTTGGTCAAACATGGACATTCGTCTCTCGTGAATGTTCGTTGTGCATGTCTTTTCGCAATTTGCATGGGACCTCTGTTCAAAAGTATTTCAATCCCTATTACCGTGGCTGAAGCACATCAAACACACGTTCCATTTTTGCGCCTCTTGAGGCTTTAATCAAAACCATGTCACCACGCTTCACAAGCGTTTTCAAACATGCTCCTGCCTCTAAGGCATCCTTGACGACGGTGACATCCATATTTTTTCGTACACTCAGCGCACCTTTCTGCATCATGACGCCAAAGGCTCCACAAGCAATCAGATGACCAACATGGTTCTTTGCTGCGTAACGACCAATCTCCTCATGAAATTGCGCCTCCTTGGGCCCCAGTTCCAGCATCTCCCCCAGGACCGCAATTGTTCGTCGCTGAGGATCCAGTTCAACCAAGACATTCAGCGCAGCTTTTACCGAGGCAGGATTGGCGTTATAACAATCATAAAGATACGTCACGCCTCCATATCGACGTACTTCTGATCGCATGGGTGCTGGACGAAATTTCGCCAACCCGGACACAATATCAGCTGCAGAAAGGCCCAACGCATGCCCCACCGCCGCTCCGGCCAGCGCATTCGAGATATTATGCAAACCCATGGTTCGCACCTGAGCGTGTTGGCTGGTCTTCCGATTCGGCAACCATAGACGAAAGGCGGTTTGCCGCCCATTCCAGACGGCCTTGGTGGCTTGCACATCGGCAGAATGTGCCAACCCAAAGGAAATAACCGGGCAACCCACTTTTTTCAAAAATTGGGGAAAATACCGGTCATCCGCATTTAAAATGGCTGCACCATCACTGGGCAGCCAGTCGAACAATTCGGCTTTAGACGCCGCCGAACGCGCCATCGTTTTATAAAACTCTAAATGGTCTGGCCCGACATTCGTCACAACACCCAACGTTGGCCTGGCCATATCACAGAGTCGAGTGGTCTGCCCTACCTGATCCACGCCCATTTCAATCACAGCCGCCTGATGCCTTGCCTGAAGACCCAACAGAGTCTTGGGAACGCCAATGGCATTATTGAAATTCCCATGCGTTTGCAGAACCCGCCACCGAGTCCCTAAGACTCGACTGACCATTTCCTTCGTCGTCGTCTTCCCATTACTTCCGGTGATGGCAATAACAGGGATGGAGAACCGTGCGCGATGGAACTGCGCTAAATCCTGGTAGGCCCGAAGAGTTTTGGCCACGCCGAACACGGCCAGAGAATCCTGATTCCTCTTCTGCCGGATTTTTAAAACATTCCCAACCCTCGTCTCTTCCACGACGACCCCCTTGGCCCCCTTTTGCCAGGCTTGTCCAATAAATTCATGGCCATCAAAATTCTCGCCTTGAAGAGCAACAAACAAATCACCTGGCTTGACGGCTCGAGAATCCGTTTCCACCCCACGAAACCTTCCTTTGGGTTCTTGCGTGAGTAAGATGCCTTGCGTCGCTGCCAACACGTCATCCACCTCAAAGGTTGCCATGGAGTCGGTAATCCGAATTATCGTGAAGCCATTCGATGCCGAATGGCCTTTCGGGCTTCCTCCCGATCATCAAAATGAATTTTCTGTGTTCCAAGAATTTGATAATCTTCATGCCCCTTCCCCGCAATCAAGACAAGATCGCCCGAGTTGGCCGCTTCAATGGCAGCCTGGATGGCTTCGGCCCGATCAGCAATCATGCGATAAGGACATCGCTCCTCAGAGGAGAGGGCTTCAATCCCTTCCTCAATATCAGCAAGAATGGCTTGCGGGTCCTCCGTCCGTGGATTGTCAGAAGTGACAATGACGAGATCACTATGTTTTACGGCCACTTGCCCCATCTTGGACCGCTTCCCCGGATCTCGATCGCCTCCACACCCGAACACCGTAATGATTCGCCCCTGCTTGACAGTCTGGCCAGCATCCAGCAAACGCTTCAAGGCATCATCGGTATGCGCGTAATCGACGACCACCCCAAAATCCTGATCTTCTTGAATGCGTTCAAAACGCCCGGGAACATTCGTAACTGACTGCAAGGCCTGCTCAATGCGGGCGGTGGACATCCCCATCTCTAATCCAATCCCAATAGCGGCCAACATATTGGACACATTATGTTCGCCCACCAATTGACTGGTGATGGTCATACGCCCGAGAGGGCTATTAACCATAAACTGCGTGCCATCCATACCTAACTGAATTGCTTCTGCGTGAATATCCGCTTTGGCATGGAGCCCAAATGTCCAGACGGGAATAGCGCATTGTTGAAGAATCAACGGAGCCCACGGATCATCCATATTGATTAAGGCTCGTTTAGGACCAGCCTTCTGCCCGCCATCCACATAGTCTGTAAATAAGCGGAGTTTCGAATCAAAATAACTCTCCATCGTCTGATGAAAATCTAAATGGTCCTGAGTTAAATTCGTAAACACCACGACATCAAACTCACAGCCCGCGACCCGGTCTAAGGCCAACGCATGCGAAGAGACTTCCAGCACGGCGACATCTATCCCCGCACAGACCATCTCTCCTAACATTTCCTGAAGTTGTACAGGAGCCGGAGTAGTATGGGATGCCGGACGTTGCTCTCCCCCAAACACATACCCGATGGTCCCAAGCAATCCAACCCGTTGCCCATGGGCTTCCAATAAGGATTTAGCCAGATGCGTCACCGTAGTTTTTCCGTTCGTCCCCGTGACACCAATCATTTTCAGTTGAAACGACGGCCTCCCATAAAACTGAGAAGCAAGGACTCCCAACGCCCTGCGGGAGTTGTTGACGTGAATGAATGCCCCCGCCTCCACCAGAGACTCAAGCTGCACTTGCTGGAACGCCTCCGCTTCCACCACGACAGCCACCGCTCCCTGGGCAAGTGCCTGACTCACAAAATCATGCCCATCTTGATGTGTTCCCTTTATGGCCACAAAGACCGAACCAGGCCGGACATCACGTGATTGTTCGGTAATCGAAAGGACCTCAGAATGAAGATTGCCATGAGTCTTCACGGTATCTAGTGGACGGAGTAATTCTTGAAGTGTCACGGCTTACTGCACAACAGTTTGTAGAGAGGGCGACTGAGAAGATGAGAATGCCGCTTGAATCAATTGGGCCCCACCGGGCAAAATTCCCAAATGTGGCAAGACTCGCTTCGCCACGCTCCCAAAGACCGGTGCGGCTGCTTCTCCACCCCATGGCCCCACTTCCGGCTCATCGATGACAACCAACATTGCGAGACGTGGCTGCTCAACGGGCACAAATCCCACAAACGACGCAATCACATTTGATGACGAATAGGTGCCTGATTGAGGATCAACTTTTTGCGAAGTTCCGGTCTTGCCAGCGGCACGATATCCCACCAATTTGGCCTGCTTCCCGGTCCCGCTTTCAACCACCGTTTCAAGAATACGGCTCAGGCGTGTGGCGGTTTGAGCCGAAATGGGTCGTCGCCTTGGCTCCAGATCTGTCGTGAGTATCGATTGCCCATGCCCATCCATAACCGAAGACACTACATGTGGCGTCATCAACCACCCCCCATTGGCCACCACAGACATCGCCGTGACCATTTGGATCGGGGTGACGGCGATTTCCTGCCCCATGGCTAAGGAGGAGAGACTTCGGCCACTCCATTCGTTGAGTTCACGCAAAATCCCTGATGATTCCCCTGAAAGGTCTATGCCCGTTTTCTCTCCAAACCCAAACGCTTTCAGATATTGCAGCATCCGCGCTGGGCCTAATTCGACCGCCACCTTAATGACTCCCACATTACTAGAATGCGCCACGGCTTCCGTGAAGGTCATCCAGCTGGACTTAGCGTGATCATGGACAATAGTACCGGCTACGGACATTTGCCCATCACCTCCATAGATCAAAGTGTCCGGCTCCATGATTCCCTCTTCCAAGGCTGCGGCAGCCACCACCATCTTCAACGTCGACCCTGGCTCATAGGGATCCGTCACCGCCCAATTTCTCCAATCTTTCGCAGAAAGCTTCCTGAAGTGATTGGGATCAAACGTGGGATACAGGGCCCACGCTAAAATTGCACCAGTCATGGGATCCATGATTAAAATCGTTCCGGATTTTGCTCCACTCTGCCGAACCGCTTTGGCCAATTCATCTTCGGCAATAAATTGGATCACTTCATCAATCGTCAGCGTGACATGATACCCCGTGAGAGGGCTCGTAGAACCATGGTTACCGAGCGATGAAATCATCCCACCCTTGGCATCCCGCTGGTACTGCACCAAGTTCTTCTCTCCACGCAAATAGGACTCATAATGAAACTCAATCCCTTCCAACCCCTGATTATCATCACCCGCAAAACCTACAATATGAGAACCCAACTCTCCTTTGGGGTAAAAACGATGCGGGCTTCTGGTCACTTCCACGCCCGGGATTGCCATCGCCTCTACCCGCTTGGCTATATCTTCAGGAATTTGCCGCTTGATCCGGACACGCGATTGCGATTGCTGAAACATCTGGCGTAGTTGGGTAACAGGCATATCCAGAACCGGCGCTAAGGCTCGTGCGGTTTGCTTCGGATCCTTGAGAGAGCCGAGATTGACATAGACGGAAGGCACATCAACATTCATGGCCAACGGATGACCTTGGCGATCAACGATTACCCCCCGGTCAGGCTGAACAACCAACGTTCGCTGATGTTGCTGCTGCACTTGATGCGCACCCGCGTCAGACTGAAAAACCTGCAAATAAAACAACCGACACCCGATCAAACCAAATCCGAAGAGCAGACAGAGGCACACAATGCCGCTACGCATCTTACAAATAGGGTGAATGTCTTGGGTGTTCGCGCTCATGGTAGCCCCCACAATGAATCTGAAATTTTCTGAACTAATTGCGCCGGCGAACCGGCATCCGCCTCCGACGAAGAATTCGTATCGAGGGAAATCATCACCACTTGCCCTTCTTGCGGCACGATAAGCCCTAATTCATCATGCGCTCGCCGAGCAATTCGTTGCGGATCTGTGAGTTCTGACAACCGGACGTGCAACATCTCCTGCCGTTTCTTGAGAAGAGTCCGTTGGGTCACCAAATCCTCCATGTCATAGCCGAGACGCCACATATCAATCTTGATTCCGACATACAACAGGCACCAAACTCCCATGACAATCATAATGCCCAGCAAGACATTTTTTTTCATGAGAGCGCTTCTTCCGGTAAGCGTTGCACCACCCGCAATTTGGCACTTCTCGCACGCGGATTTTCTTGAATTTCCTGCTCATCAGCCGTGATCGGCCTCTTCGTCAGGACAGTGATGGTGGGATGATCTCCTCCAGCTAAGGACCGGAACAAATGCTTGACCAGCCGATCTTCCAATGAATGAAAGGCCACCACACATAACCGTCCACCTTCTTTCAAGAGACTCACCGCATCCTGCAAAGCAGGTTGCAGAAGATCCAACTCCTGATTCACCCGAATACGAAGAGCCTGGAAAGTCCGCGTGGCACAATGAATCCGCCCTCTTCTATAGGCTGAAGGAACAGCACCTTTTATCACCGCGACAAGTGCTTGAGTCGTATCCAATGCGTAGGTTTTTCTTGCCTCCACAATCGCTCGGGCAATGCGTCGAGAAAATCGCTCCTCACCACAGACAAACAACAAATCGGCTAATTCCTTTTCAGAAAGACAATTCACCAGATCTGCGGCTTTGGGACCTTGCGTTTGGTTCATGCGCATATCCAAAGGACCATCCGAAGAAAAGCTGAATCCTCGTTCCGGCTTATCGAATTGCAATGAGGACACCCCTAAATCAAAGACCACGCCATCAACCTTCTCAAAACCTGCTTGGTGCACAAATTCAATGAGGTGGGAGTAATTCCCATGATAAATCTTCACAAATTGACTATAGGGCTCTAAGTTTTTCTCCGCATAAGCCACGGCCTCAGGATCCCTATCCAAACCAACAAGATAAGCATTATTCCCCGCTCTTTCGAGTATTTTTAATGAAGTTCCCCCCATCCCCAAGGTACAATCGACATAAATTCCACCTGCTTTTGGGCTAAGCCAATAGCAAATTTCTTCAGCCAGAACAGGAACATGCACATCATTCATTCAATTTGTTTCATTTTTGCCATACTTGTGATCTTTTCATCCCACTTCTTCCCACATTCCGCAGTATACAACTCTAGACTAAGGTGTCAAGAGTCAAAATAATATAGTTTTAGAAACCTGGAGGAAGATGGAGAGACATACTATTTGGCAGTCCACCCAGAAGCTACTAGGGCTTTTCTCTTTGAAATTACTTCACAGGGCTTGGCCTAGGTACGCCGAGGTCCTTTTGTTTCGGCAAAAGAACCCAAAGCCATTGTCGCCTGCCGTGGCTCTTCGAATCCCCTACGATGCTCATCAATTCCGGAGGCTCCGCTAGTTTGCGCGCCGCCGGGCCTGTCCTGAGCAAGGCCGAAGGAGTTGGCGAACCGCGCGGGGGACCCGAAGAGCTTGCCCCTGCAGAGGCAGGGGGGGCACGCCACAGTCAACTTGGGCTTGGCTACTTTTGCCTTCACAACAAAGGTTGCACCCTGCGGGATGCGCTAAGCAAAAACTCGCCTGCCGGGGCGAAACCCGGCATCACAGAACATGATATGGATTCCATTGTTAGGTAACCAGCTGAGCGACGACACTGATATCTGTCGATATTAGACGCTTTGCCATCAAGCATCAATCATCAAAACTAAGATAGATTCCCGATAAAAAATGTCGGGAATGACAGCATGGGGAATAATAAGGATGGGAAATATTTCTCCCTTAACGTAGATGAAGCTCTTTCGGTCAAATTAGGGATAGAGGGTGTAGAGCATTCTTGGGAAGGGAATCGTTTCTCGCACATGATCTAACCCACAAATCCACGCGACTACTCGCTCAATCCCCATCCCAAAACCAGCATGGGGCACACTCCCATACCGGCGTAAGTCCACATACCACTTAAACGCTTCTTCCGGAAGATCATGCGCGGCAATTTGCTGGCGTAGAGTTTCCAGATTATGAATGCGTTGTCCCCCGCCGATAATCTCTCCATACCCTTCAGGGGCTAACATATCCATACACAAGGCTAAGTCTGGACGCTCAGGATCTCTCGCCATATAAAAAGCTTTGGCCGCCGCCGGATAGCGATGCACGAGAACGGGGCGGTCAAAAGATTTAGCCAATATGGTTTCCTGTTCACTGCCGAAGTCATCACCAAATTGAATATCCACGCCATGTTCTTTGAGCCGTGTAATCGCCTCTTCATACGTGATTCGTGGAAACGGTGGAATCATGGCCTCCAACGCCGCCACGTCTCGTTCGAGAATCTCTAACTCAGCTCGACGATTTTCCAAGACTCGTTGAATGACCACCGACACGAGTTCCTCCGCCAGTTGCATGGCATCTGGTAATTCGGCAAAGGCCATTTCGGGTTCCACCATCCAAAACTCCATGAGATGCCGACGCGTTTTGGATTTTTCTGCACGAAAGGTCGGACCGAAACAATAAATCTTCCCAAAGGCGGCAGCGGCCGCTTCTCCATAGAGTTGCCCGCTTTGCGCGAGATACGCCACCTGATCAAAGTATTGCGTTTGGAAAAGTGTGGTCGTACCTTCGCAAGCATTCGGGGTAAAAATCGGCGTGTCAATGAGCGTAAAATCTCGCTCATCGAAAAAATTTCGGCAGGTTCGGATGATCTCATGGCGAACGCGTAAGATGGCATGTTGCCGGCTCGACCGCAGCCAGAGATGCCGATGCTCCATCAAAAATCCAACCCCATGCTCCTTGGGTTGAATCGGAAAGGGTTCAGCCAGATGAACGATTTGAAAGTTCTCCACGTCTAATTCAAAACCACCAGGCGCCCGAACATCCTTTCTCGGTTGTCCAGTGACAATCACCGAGGACTCCTGGGTCACTTGCCCCACTAGGGCAAATTGCTCTTCCCCCACCGTAGCCTTACTGACAATCGCCTGAATATCCCCGGTCCCATCGCGAACCGTTAAAAAACTTAGTTTCCCGCTTGACCGCCGAAGGCGAAGCCACCCTTTAACAGTAATGTCCTGACCTTCATATTGAGCAATTTGCCCAATAGACACAACGCGTTGCTGAGGCATGCTGACGCTCCTTACGCTTTTACCAAGAATAAATTGACACTCAGAAAAATCAGTCGCTATGATGAGCCTTGGGTATGGAATGACTTAGACTATTGAAGGAGGATATACGCATATGGGTTACACCATCACCGTTCGTGAATTAAAAGCTCGCCAAGATAATGGGGATGCCCCGTTTCTCTTGGATGTGCGAGAACCTCATGAGTACTCAATGGCAAAAATAGAAGGGTCAGTGCTCATTCCCTTGGGCGAACTTCCCAATTCTCTGAATCAATTGGACAAAAACGCCGAAATCGTGGCCTACTGCCACAAAGGGATGCGAAGCGCCGATGCGGTGGGCTTTTTGCTTCAACAAGGGTTTTCGAATGTCAAAAATCTCATTGGGGGAATCGAATCCTGGTCCATTGAAATTGACCCTTCAGTGCCACGATATTAGCGCTTCAATCGAGCAGCCCATAGCCTTTTTGGAAAGGTCTGTTTATTTGCCCTGCGCTTGAAAAAACTCCACGGTCATCTTGAGGCCATCCGGCAACGACACTTGAGGCTCCCAGCCGAATCGCTCCCTCAAGCTCGTCACATCCAGCACACTACGAAACTGTTCTCCCTTTTTTGCCGCCCCGAATAAATCTTTGCAAGAACTGTTGGTCAATTGTTTAATGATGCTGTAACATTCATTCACGGTTGTTTCCCGACCCGTCCCAACATTAAAGATGCCCTGAACATCTTCTCCTAATGTCACCAAAAGGGCTTCCACCACATCATCGACATACACGAAATCCCGCGTCTGCTTTCCTGTTCCATTGATGATCGGCTGCCCACCTTCCAGCATCTGCTTGGAAAAAATCGCGACGACACCCGCTTCCCCTTCAGAATCTTGCCTTGGACCATAAACATTGGCGAATCGCAGGACCGCCGATCGCAGACCCATGGTATTGCTATAATACGCCAAGTATTTTTCACCGGCTAACTTGCTGATTCCATAAGGAGAAAGGGGTTCGGTGCGATGGGATTCTGCTGCAGGAAACACTTCCTGCTCCCCGTAGACGGCTCCACCCGAAGACGCAAAGGAGACCTTTCGTACTCCACTTTTCACCGCATGCTCCATGAGATTCAGGGTGCCTAAAATATTCACGTCCGCATCGAATCCAGGATTTTCCGTTGAATGACGGACATTCATTTGAGCCGCTAAATGAACCACCACTACCGGCCGTTCTTTTCGGAAGACTCGCTCAATCCGCTTGCTCCGGATATCCATTTTATACAAGACGGCTTTTTTATTGACTTGCTTGCGTTTCCCTGTCGAAAGATTATCAATCACAACGACCTGGTTACCTTCCTGCACTAATCGATCTACGAGATGTGATCCAATAAACCCTGCCCCTCCAGTGACCAGAACCTTCATCCCCATGACGTGTCATTTCCTTTCCAGACGTAACCACTTGTGAGCATTCTTGACCCTCTTTATCCAGATACCCCTATTTCTCGCTTCTGTAAACCCATGACAATCTCCTTATTTCCCTTTTTCCCTAATAGGGTGGAATCCATGAGGCCGATAAGATCTAAGGACAATGAATTGGCATAGACCACGAACTGATCTTTAACGGCTTGGCGCAACGTTTCATCCCGAACAATCCCACCCTTACCGACTTGCCCCTTCCCAACCTCAAACTGAGGCTTAATCAATGACACCAGATAGCCCTTCGGCTTTAACACGGGGATGATCACAGGCCAAACCAACTTCAGAGAAATAAATGACACATCAATGACGATTAAATCGACCAACTCTGGAATATCTTCTGGGCGCAAATATCGAATATTCACACGATCCATCACAATCACACGGGAATCTGATCGCAGGCGCCAATCCAGCTGTCCATAGCCCACATCAATGGCATACACTCGTTGAGCACCATGCTGCAACACACAGTCGGTAAACCCTCCGGTTGAAGCCCCCACATCCATCACCACCCATCCCGAACACGAAAGCCCAAAAGCTTCTAAAGCCGGAGCCAGCTTTTCTCCACCGCGGCTTGCATATTGAGACTCAGGCAGGACAATTTCAGCCATCACTTCTGAGGACACCTGTTTCCCTGGTTTATCCATAACCACCCCATCAATCTTGACCCGGCCCGCCAGGATAAGACGACTGGCCTGTTCCCGGCTAGGAACCAGTGCCTGAGAGACCAACAGGGCATCTAATCGTTGTTTGGCTGATTTTTTGACTGGGAGAGGAGGTTGTAGAGACGACATGTCGTGGAAACCGAGCCTATTCTCCTCAGGAATGAAAGAGGAAGGAACGAGAACGTGGGTTACGACTCAGTGGAATCGGATTCCTCCAACGAAAACGCCTGAATGCGTTTTCGGCCATCCTTGTCTTGCACAAGAATTTCCACTTTACGCTCAGCCTCATCCAACATTTTCAAGCACGTCTTGGACAGCTTGACCCCTTCTTCAAATATCCTCAATGAATCATCTAAAGAGAGCTCACCCGCCTCTAATTCTGTCACGATTGTTTCCAAACGAGACAAGGCCTTTTCAAATTTTATCGCTGCCATCGTTTTCCCTTATTGTTCAGCTAAAAATTCCATCGTATTATAGCCTTCCCTCACCATGAATCTAAAGTACATCTTTATTTCGGTGGAGAAATTTGTTCGACCCGGCAAACCAGTTCACCGTCGGACAAGGTCGCCAGCACTCCCCCACCTACCTTAGTATCTGTTGACTTTCTCACGACTTTCCCATCATGAAGGTCCGTGATAATACTATACCCCCTTGCCAAAACTGCTAGGGGACTCAATTGATGCAGTTGAGAGATCAATACTGTAACCTGATGCCGCCTGAGCAAAATAGAATTCTGAGCACCTTGAACCACATATCGAGTAAGCTCAGCTATTTTCCCCTGCTCTTGATGAATAGTCCGTAGGGGGTTGGCTTCCCATATGGCAGATTGATGCTGCAAGAGCAAGAGCTGCATATTTCGACACCAGTGCTTAATGTTTCGATACAACTGTCCCTCTAACTCATCCACCCGTTGAACGAAATGCCCGATAATAAGCCGTGGCTCAGGTATTCGTTGACGCATCTGCTGAACCCGGACGGTCAAAGCGCTAACGATGCCCTTGAAGGACCGCTCCAATCTGGCACGATGATGGCGAACCTGCTCCTTCACCCTCGTGCAATCTGGAGCGACCAATTCCGCAGCCGCCGAGGGAGTCGGGGCACGGCAATCAGCCACCAAATCAGCAAGCGTCACATCGGTTTCATGCCCGACTGCCGACACAATGGGAATGTGAGATCCGGCAATGGCCCTCACGACGGGCTCCTCATTGAATGCCCATAAATCTTCCAGCGACCCGCCTCCCCGCCCAACAATTAATACATCAACTTTGCCAAATGGAGGACCAGATTGATTGAACATCTGAATGGCTGCAGCAATTTGCCCCGCCGCCTCTCTACCCTGAACGGCTACTGGAGCAATAAGAACCTGGGCCAAAGGCCATCGTCGATAAAGAATGGTCAACAAATCATGAAGAGCAGCCCCCACGGGTGATGTCACCACTCCAATTCGTTCGGGAAATGCTGGCAGCGGCCTCTTCCGGGATCCTTGGAATAGCCCTTCAGCCTCCAGCTTGGCCTTGAGTTGCATGAAAGCCAATTGCAACTCCCCAACCCCCTTGGGCTCAACCCCTTCTAACAATAATTGATAGTCGCCACGAGGTTCATAGACCGTCAGACGCCCAAATACCAAGACCTCCAATCCGTCTTGAAGGGCAAACTTCAACCGTTCGGCTTGTTTCCGAAACATCACCGCTCGAATCTGGCTACTTTGATCTTTTAACGTAAAATAATGGTGTCCGGATGACGGACAACGAAGGTTAGAGATTTCCCCTTCCACCCACACTGAGGGGAATTGCTGTTCCAAATTTGAACGAATATGTCTCGTGAGTTCCGAGACGGTCAGCAAAGGCGGGAAAAGCTCTGGCACGAGAATGCGTTACTCAAACAGTCGCAGTCGGGAAATATGAGTGGTTTTTCGAGTGGCACGATCAATTTGCACGACGGCGGCACATAACACAGATGGCCCTGGTGCGACTTCAAACCGTCGTGGCAACTGCGTCAGAAATTTCTGAATGACCAAATTGGGTTTCATGCCGATTACGGATTTGACAGGGCCGGTCATCCCCACATCGGTCAGATAGCCGGTCCCCTGCGGTAAAATTTGCTCATCAGCCGTCTGCACATGGGTATGGGTCCCCAATACCGCAGAAACCTTCCCATCCAAAAAATAGCCCATCGCCATTTTTTCTGAGGTGGTTTCGGCATGCATATCGACAAAAATGTAGTCTGTCTTGGCCGTCAATTGCGCCAATTCTCTTTCAGCGACACGAAAGGGGCAATCCACCATAGGCATAAAGACTCGCCCCATGAGTTGCAGAACCCCAACCCGTTCACCCTGGTTCGTTTCAATCACACACGTCCCTTTTCCCGGAACACCGTCTGGATAATTGGCGGGACGAATCACCCGTGGCTCTTTATCCAAATACTCCATGGCCTCACGCTTATCCCAGGCATGATTCCCTAAGGTAATGGCCGAAAGGCCAAGGTCAAATAACTCTTCAGCGATATCCGGGGTAATCCCGAATCCCCCGGCAGCGTTTTCTCCATTTCCGACCACCACATCAATATGATGCTCTCGAATAGTCTTCGAGAGGTGTTTTAACAACACTCGCCGACCGGGCTCACCCATAATGTCCCCGATAAACAAAAGATTCATATCTTGTGGCTTTCAGCTCCTTACAGACTACTTGGCAAATTCAATGAATCGATTTTCACGAATCACGGTGACCTTGATTTGGCCGGGATAGGTCAATTCTTGTTCAATTTTTTTTGCTAGATCTCGTGACAGGGCAAACCCTTCAGTATCACTTAACTCTCCCTGTCGAATGATCACCCGCACTTCCCGTCCTGCCTGAATCGCATAAGCTTTATCAACACCGGCAAAACCCGTCGCCAACGATTCCAATTTTTCTAACCGCTTCACATAGGCTTCCAATGTCTCACGCCTGGCACCAGGGCGCGCAGCTGAAAGCGCTTCGGCAGCCGCGACCAAGACGGCTTCTGGACATAAGGGCTCAACTTGCTCATGATGGGCCGCAATGGCATTAACAATGAGTTCAGACTCACCATACTTCTTGGCCATTTCCGCTCCAAGCATGGCATGCGTGCCTTCCTCCTCATGACTGACGACTTTCCCGATATCATGGAGCAACGCCCCACGCTTCGACAGCTTCACATCCAAGCCCAGCTCCGATGCCATAATTCCACAAATATAGGCCGCTTCTCGAGCATGGTATAGATTATTTTGCCCATAGCTGGTCCGGTATTTCAGTCGCCCCAACAATTTGACAATTTCTGGATGAAAATCTGAAAGTCCGACTTCGAAAATGACTTTCTCCGCCTCATCCCGCATGAGTTTATCCAAATCCCCTTTAACCTTTTCCACCACTTCTTCAATCCTCGTCGGATGAATACGGCCATCCTGCATCAAACGTTCCAAGGCAATTTTGGCGACCTCCCGACGCAGAGGATCAAATCCTGACACGATCACCGCTTCCGGCGTTTCATCAATGATCAAGTCCACGCCAGTCGCAGCTTCCAAGGCACGAATATTTCTTCCTTCCCGACCAATAATTCGTCCCTTCATCCCGTCATTGGCCAGGGGAACGACAGAAATGGTGGCCTCATTGACATAATCTCGGGTAATTCGTTGAATAGACCGGGTGACAATTTCTCGGGCATCTCGATCTGCCGTTTCTTTGGCTTCATCTAAAATCCGCTTGGTCAAGAGGGACGAATCCAGCCTGGCCTCGGTCTCAATTTCGCTCAATAATTGCCGCTTGGCTTCATCGGCCGTAATCCCTGCCACCTGCTCCAACGCGACACGATGTTCCTTAATGGCCTGTTCACAAGCAGCTGTCTGCTTGGCTAGGGCCTCCTCCTGTTTTTTGAATGCCTGCTCCTGTCGCCGTAGCTCTTCATCGCGTTTATCAAACTGAGCGACCTTGCGTTCAAAAGCTTCCTCTCGCTGATGAAGCTTTCGATCAGCGGCTTGAATTTCATTTCGTTTTTCTTTTTCTTTGGCTTCCAGCTCAGATTTCGCCTGAAATAACAGATCCTTCGCTTCAATCTTCGCTTCCTTGAGCATATTCTCCGCTTCCCGTTGGGCATTCTGGGTAAGCTGCTGCAATTGAACCTCAGCCTCGGAGCGCCGCTGACCGTCCAGATGCTGTTGAAGCACTTTGGACAAGACGAACCCAAGTCCCAGCCCAATCAAACCTGCCAGTATAGGAATGACCATTTCCATCGATTGTCTCCTATTCGTTTCCTTGTGTACTCATGATTAGAAAAACTTCTTCCTGAACAGCTCATGAGAAACCAACGTTGCCGCACACAAAACATAAAAACCCTTGAGCCAGAGGAAAAGAATCAGGAAAGACTGGAGGAGAAAGCCTATTTACCTGGGATAAGGTAGAGAACGGCTAGAAGAAACAGGAAGAAGAACGAGTGGAAAAGCTTGAAAATTCATCAGGGTCTTCACGCTTCTTGAAAGACATTCAGCTTGTAACCACCACTGGTGGTGTACAGAGAAGAGAGAAGGTACTAGATCGATGACACACCATCCCACTAAATGCTTCAAATCGAATGACCAACTATTCTCCTTGGATAGGGCCTCTAGAGGCCGTAGGAACCATAATGTCCAAGAATACCCTTGACCCTCACATAATCGTTTCCAACATCGCTCAATCCCAATTCCCAAACAACCCACTATGACGAACCATAATCTAGTCATTGTGGGCCTCCAGTGTCTTTCCCCTGCAAAGGGAATATTCCTTTCATTCTTTGGAATTCAATGATTTAGTTGGACAATAAAATATCAGAACACTTCCCTCCATTTCAATCATAGGTCCATACGCATCACCACAGGCGTGACAGCATCAAATCCTGCCCACACAGGTAACGCAACTTAACCATCTGTTTTAAAAGGAAATTCTATGAACACGGAGATGAAGAGGAGAAAGTCTTATGAATGCTTAGCGAGGAGGGGATTCTAAATGCTCATCAATCCTTTCCAATAGGAGTTGGGCCCGGCGGTCCATTTCAATTTCTCCCGACTCACGATGCCGTTGTTGGCGAAAGAGCTGATCGGTGACATTAATAGCTACTAAAATAGCCAGCTTAGTCGAAGTACTCGTCTTGGCTTGCTTGGCAAGAGTCCGCATTTGCCTGTCGACATAATCAGCCAACTCATGAAAGTAGGCCTCATCGCCCTCACCCTGCAAGGAAAACCGGTGACCAAAGACTTCGACCTCAATAGTCTTTGTCATCATTCCAATCCGTTTAATGATCGTTTGAACGATCCAAAAATTCAAGCTCGCCGAGCACTTTTTCAATTTTTGAACGAATCGTGCCCCGCTCGTCTTCCCAACCTTCAGACATTTCTTGCTGTTTGGCTAAATGCTCGCGAGTGGATGCAAGCTCCTGTTCCAGTTGTGACTTATCTTGACGCAATTCGACAACTAAATCGAGCAACTTCCGAACACGAAGTTCCAACTTTTCCATGTTTTCAACGCTCACACAGACCTCCTTCCTTACAGGGATAAACGCGCCGACTATAGTGCGTTCAACAAAACCTGTCAAGAGAATTGCCGGAGCACGGCTCACCAAATAAGGCCCGATAAATTCGGTAACTCCCTAACACCCGTTTCACATATCCACGAGTCTCCCGATAGCCGATCAGTTCGACAAATTCATCAGACGGACGATGCCCATTTTTAGCCATCCATCGTTGGACCGCCTCAGGCCCCGCGTTATACGCCGCCACGGAATAAATAAGGTTACCCTGAAATTCATCCACCAACTGCCCCAAATAATGCGTTCCTAATTGGATATTATGCCGGGGTTGATACAAATGAGCAGGCTCATAGGCTATGCCCGATGTCAATTGATGTGCCAGACGTTTCGCCGTTGCCGGCATGAGTTGCATCAGCCCGATCGCACCAACAGGCGAGACCACACGAGTGCTATATAAACTTTCTTCACGAATGAGGCCGGCTACCAAAAAAGGATCCACATGTTGAGGAGCGTATGATCGAATCATTTCGTGATAGCCCATGGGGAACGCTCCAGCCCACGCCGGAGAACCAGACGGCAGCTGCCCGGTCCGCAAGGTAGACCCAAAATGACGAATCGCTAAACGAATTCCAACATCGTGGGCTCCAACCCCTCCGGCTAAAGAAATGAGCTCAGGGAACACCTGCACATTTGACCCATGCCGGACGGCCACCTGCTCAAATTCCTGCAAAGCCTCTTTGGAAAATTGAACCTGCTTGAGGACTTGGAATTTTTGGTAATGGATATCTTGCTCGAGATTGGCAGGAACACCCCTTCCCTGCGAAACGGTTGTGGCTATCCCCCCCCCCATGCAGGGGAATGACTTGCAGTCGGGCCAAGCTGGCTCTGTGCCAATTGCCCATAATAGGTCAAAGGATACGCCTGATGTATGTGTTCAAAATGCTGTGTTGCTTCGGCCAGCTGCCCCACATGGGCTTGTGAGCGGGCTAACCAATATGAGGCTTGAGCCGCCACATGTATCAGAGAAACCGAATGCGGCTCCTGAGTCTTCTGAATAATCTCCTGAAAGACGGTGATGGCTTGAGAAAATTGCTGACGTTGGTAATAAATCCATCCGGCTCGCCACCAGGCATCCAATTGCCGTGACAAGGTATGCGCGATATGCCCTGCCTTCTGATAGGCCTGCACCGCTTCAGCCCACCGATCATGATCCTCCAACCAAATTCCATAAAAAGTGTACAATTGAGCTTGCTGATCTCCAGTAAGCCCATCCACCGGCAATGCCTTGACTAAATTGGCCAATGGCTGCCCTTTACCTTGCCGCAGATATGTTCGACCTAACCAGACCCACGCCTCGTCTCTCCGGGAAGAGGGAGATTGGGCGAGCACTTTCAACGTGTTTTCCGCTTGACCGTACCGCTTCAATCGAATCAAAGCCATGGCGACTTGAAATTGTGCTTGGATCGATTGTGGGGTATTCAATGAGAATGCCTCTACCCGCTGGAATTCCGCTATGGCCTCTGACAAGGCTCCTCTCTTCGACAATATCATCCCACGCTGATACCGCTCCGCAACTGTCGGGACAAACGTTGAATCTCCTTCTTGAACGAACCAAGCTTCGACATGATCCCTTTCCAGTGCCAACGGGAACTGCCACCACAATTTACGAAAAATCTCGATGGCTTCATCCTTGCGTCCAAGTTGAGCCGCGCACAAACCTTTCTGAAATAACGCGTAAGCAGCTTGGGCATGTCGTGGCTTCAAGGCCAACCCTTGCGTTAAAACAGAACGAGCAGCCTGGCAATCCTTCATTTCCAATAAGGCTGTTCCACCCTGATACAACACGTCAGCTCGCACAAGGGATTCGCGATATCCATTGGTGAATTTCTCAACTATCTTTGCCGCCTCCCCCCACAAACCCTCATTCACATAGGCTTGCATGAGCCACCAATACAGATAATCATCCAACATGGGAAAATCAGTTAAGGATTGTTGCAACAAAGGGATTGCTTCATCTGGCTTTGAGGCCAGAAGTGCATGCCCATAGCGCAGTCTCGCCCGTTGAGCCCAAGGGGTATGGCCATAGGCTGTCGTCAGTTGCAGAAAAATGGTGGCAGCTTTAGATGAAACCGCAGATCCAGAAGGTGGCGCATCGACTTCCACCAACAATTCAGCAAAACATCGCTCCGCGTCATAACAAGGGACCAGCGGCGGATCCAAGGAAACAACGACATGGGGAAGCAATAGGAGGCATCCCACGAAGAACAGTCCACTAACTCCATATCGTAACAAT
Source organism: Nitrospirota bacterium (assembly GCA_003235785.1). Taxonomy (GTDB): domain Bacteria; phylum Nitrospirota; class Nitrospiria; order Nitrospirales; family UBA8639; genus Nitrospira_E. Next base: position 17,674 of record QJYE01000022.1, on the reverse strand, counting down.
TTTTCCATCCGGCACTTGCTCAGAGCCCTAGCCCTAGGGAGACCCAGAAGGGTCGAGGAGCTCTCGTTCTTTCTGTATGGATAAACGCTAGGCGACCAATCCTACAAGGCTCGACCGGGAAATGGAAACAGCGCGAGGAAACATTCTCCTCAAGCAGAAAAGCCGTGCGACATTGACAAGGGTAAAGGCGGGCATTCACGAAAACGGGCAGGAAATCTGGCTTGATGCCAGAATCAAGAATGCAGAACACATTCCTGGTCAATACTAAGGAAATACCGTTTAGTTATAACCCAGAGAGATGGGGAAGGGAAGCTCTCGCATCCATCCTTGATAGAGTGGAAGATGATCCCATAATCCCAGACGCCTTAGATAGGCTTCCCCTTCACACCCGACCAGCCCATCGCCATCTTGGGCGATCCCCCCTCCTTCCAACATATTAGCAATATAGACGGCCGTGAGAGGACACACGGCAGAATGAGAAACCTTAAACGGTTGATCATGAAACGCCACAATGGTCAGCACCTCCATTGAGACTCCCCAACGAGCCAAGAACCTCGCTCCACATTCGGCATGGGTAGTCCCTAAAAAATTTTGCTCCATCGTGGCCAAATCTTGCCCCTGACATTGAGCCAAATCAACAATGGCCGAAAATACCTGCGGCTGTTGTGTGAGAAAGATTAACATCCCGATGTCATGCAACAACCCACCGACAAAGGCTTGCCAGACCAACTGTCGAGAAAGATGCTGATCCGCAGCAATCAATGCCGCCATATAACCTGTTCGCACACTATGTTGCCATAGGGTCTGCATCACACATGGGGAAATACCAAGCCCCTCAGATAATGCAAACACTTCTAGACTCACACTCAATCCATTTTCCAGATCAGATGGAATCGCTCCAATCTGTGGCGTCAACACTTCGACATAAGATTCCAATTCACCAGTCTCAAGACACGAGCGAGCGGCACCTCCCTGCTGATGGCTGATCAATCCTCCCATATGCTCCCTGTCATGCGACATAGACGGATGCAAGGAATCCTGGCTTCCCTCATTCCACGAATCAGCATCGATTGGCTGCCAAAACATCGTCATAACATGAAACCAAATAAAGTAGGAAAAACAAGCACCGTCAGAGACTCGCGCGAACTCCCGCGTCAGTTCCTCCTCGGTTACCCTCAGAGGCCTCTTAACCCTTCGCGGGGCATCAGACCAGCAACGCACGGCAACATGCTAGAATCGTGAAAAATCCACAAACCTTAGGAAGAAAAACTATGAGAGGGAAAAACCAGAATGAAGGAGGACACCCCTACAGGTCAGTGAAATGAAAGTTACCGGGCAAGTCCAAAGAGAATGTGGCACCATGCCCAAGACCCTCGCTATGAGCTCGCAAGGCTCCGCCAATGTTCTTCGCAATAAGCGCCCCACTATGCAAACTCATGCCTCGGCCCCCATTTTTCGCGCTATACCCTTGGCCAAAAATTTTAATAAGATCCTCGGGAACGATCCCCACACCAGAATCTTGAACTTCCAGACAGACGGAATCAGGGGGGCCAGGAATAAGTTTCGCACGAACAACAAGGTGCTTCGCTGGAGCCAAAGCCATTGCCTGGCAAGCATTCCGAATCACATCCACCATCACCTCAAGCACTTGATATTTATCTACAATAAGCTGGGGAATTTCGTGAAACTCTCGGGACACCTCAATCTGTGAGGCCTCCAACAACTCCTGATTCGCCTCTAACGCTTCTTCAACTAACGATACGATTGAGATGGGTTCGGTGATTCCATTTGGCTTCGCAAGATCTTGTTGTGAGGCAACACATTGTTGCGCATGGTGGGCATTCTGACGCAATCGTTCAATTTCTGCGATGGCCACTCGTTGCTCTTCCAATAATTGACCCGCTAATTTTTCTAAATAGGCAGGCACCTGTTTCCCCTTGGGATTGGTAGCGAAATAACTCCCGAGATCGTCCTGATGCTTCTGGAAAAGCTGTGAGATCCGACCGACATCCCCAACCATGGAATGCTTAAGGAGATCCCCAATGACACCGATGGACACATTAATACTATTCAACACATTCCCGACATTATGTAAGACATCTGAAGCCACTTCTGCCATGCCAAGCTGACGAGAGGTATCTAACAATTGTGCATGTAATTGCAGTTTCTCCTCTTCCATCCGCTTGCGCTCAGTGATATCTTGCGCCACACACACCAGGCCCTGGAATTGGCCCTGTTCATCCTGCATCATCGAACCGGATACAGAAATGGGAATCAATCGGCCATCGTGCGTGAGGAAACTGGACTCAATGCCACTGACTGATCCTTGAAGAAGTAAATTCTCGATAATGGAACCCTGGGCAAATTCTTCTCCAAAGATTAATCCCGGCGATTGACCAATCAGTTCATCCTCTCGGTACCCTAACAGTTCAAGCAGTGAGGGATTCACCGACCCAATCGTCATGCTGGCATCAATCACCAGCAGAGAATCCGCCATCGAGCGCAACACATTATCTACATAGACTTTTGACGTCGCCAATTCGTCGCGAGCCGAAGCCAATTCGGCCTGTTGAGCAACCACGTCCTTTATCACAATCGGTACGACTTCCCCGTCAACCCTCGCCGAGGATTCACCAGCCCATGCTTTCCCTAACAGCCCGGGAGAGGAAGAACTGGAAAAGGCACTCAGGCATGAAGCCATTTGATAGCATTCCTCCCCCAAACCCGTCATCCGAAACACCGCCCATTGTTCAGGACGACTCAGCGACAGAGGCACAGGCTTTAACGCGGCATCAGCGGACAGACAGACCACACACCGTAGGGTGTCATCCAGCATCCACATCCTTTCGATCTGCGAACCCACCCTCTCCCATTGATCCAAGCACCCCGAGAGGAAGAGAAGCGAAATTGGCTTACCCGTTTGCTTACCTTCTTCCACATGCTGGAAGGCAGCCGGCCAATCTCCAGCGCTGACCAGAGCAAAAGAATATGGGCTCATGTGCACACCGGAATAAGGAACATGCAATGTGCCCTCGTTCGAGACATCATCACCTTCGGATATCCGGAGGGCTTGCCTCAGAAAGTCATGAATGTTGGGGTCATCGCCCAATGACAACACATATCGAATAGAAGAAAGGATAGTGGGGGAAATCATAAGAAATCTCTTCGAACTCTATTAAAAAAATACTGACTCAATTTCATGGTTACGCTGGCAAGGTCACCGTAAACGTTGTTCCGCTCCCAAGGGTGGAACGAACCGATATTCCGCCTCCACATTGCTCGGCAATGCGTTGACACACCGCCAGTCCGATCCCGGTACCCTCATACTGATCTTTTCGATGCAATCGTGTGAACATGCCAAAAATTTTGGCAAGGTGTTCCTCAGGAATTCCAATGCCTTGGTCCTGGATTTCTATCTGACAGAGCGTCCCTGACTTCTCGGGTCCGGCCTGACGACGATTCTGAATCATCATACCCGAGACATAAATAACCGGCGCGACACCAGGCTGATGAAACTTCAACGCATTGCCAATGAGGTTCTGAAGGAGTTGCCGGATATGCAACGCGTCACCATGAATCACAGGGAGATCTCCCACATGGATTTCCGCCTGCAACGTCTCAATCTGGCCTCCTAGATCAGAAAGGATATCTTCCACAATCTGCTGCAACGCAAGAGTGCCGCCCGTCACATCAGAACCATCAATTCGGGAATAGACCAGCAAGCCTTCAATCAATTCTTGCATCCTCTTCGCCGCTTTCACGACTCGAATGATGTACCCCTGTCCCTGCTCATTCAATGCCGCTCCATACTTTACGCGCAATAAATCCAGAAATACCTGAATGGAATGAAGCGGCTCTTGCAAGTCATGGGCAGCAAGAGAGGCAAACTGTTCGAGATCCCGGTTCGATCTGAGCAAGGCTTCCGTCTTTTGTCGGAGAGCTAACTCGATCGGCTCTCGTGCCTCCAACTCGATCAAGGCTTGATCCCGAGCAGCCAAGATTTCCAAATTCACTCTCTCTAAATCTCGAACCGCGCAAGTTAACTGTTGCACAAGATCCTGCTGCCGAATCAGATCTTGCTCTAAACGATCATTGTCAGCTTCCGGTTCCGCCAATTGATCTGCCAGCGCAGACGCGGATTCCTCAACTGATGATCCAACCTGTGACTGATACTGTTGTAGCATGGCGATCCTCAGAAAGTGGAAAACTGGAAAGGTCAGAATTGCCGCACATCAACCATCGTACTCTCAGGAATCCTCATGAACTGCTGTCCCTATCGGCGTCGCTCACTCTTCATGCCAACACCGCCTCTTTGTGAACAGGGAAAATCAGAGTAAACGTGGCACCTTGCCCTAGACCATCGCTGTGAACAGTCATCGAACCACCCATGTTCTTGATGGCGATAATTGAGCTATGAAGACCAATCCCATTGCCGTCCGGTTTCGTGGTAAACCCTCTCACAAACATTTTTGACAAATGCTCGGGAGCAATCCCTATCCCGCTATCCTGGATGGTCATCACAACAAACCTCTCATCATCCGGTTTTAATTTCACATTGAGAATGAGCTCGTGGCGATCCACCACATACTGTCGCATCGCTTGCTTCGCATTGCGAAGAAGATTCACCAGGATCTGTAACAATTGATGTTGATCAGCCAAAACCGCCGGCACCTCCTGGTAATCACGACAAATCGTGATCCACGTATCATCTTCTGGCTGAAAACTCAGTTCCATAGCATGAGCAACGACATCAACTAACGAGATCCGCTCGGCATGGCCCACAGACTTAACCATCCCTTGATGAGAGATAATGATTTGCTTCATGTGGCGAATATTCCGGACCAACGATTTCATTTCCCTGAGAACCGTTTTCTGTTCCTCGGCGAGGTGAGCCCCAAGCTTTTCGAGTGAAGCAGGAATACGTTTTCCCTTGGCATCTTCCGTCAAATAGGATCCTAAATCTTCCAGGTGAGCGTTAATCAGTTCCACCATTCGATTGACAAGAATCACTGGCGACTGCTCGACTACCGATTCCACCATGTTGGCGGCAACCATCACGCTAGTCAGCACATTGCCCATATTATGTAGGACGGTAGAGGCCACATCAGCCATTTCACTTTTATACGCTGCTTTGCCTAACTGCACACGGAGTTGCTCCTGCTCAACCAGAAACTGCTGCCGTTCCCGCGCATGACGCAGCACCCACTTCAAAACGTTGGGTGCCAAAGCTTCGTCCACCCGAAACCCAACCGCATCTTCAATCAGCCTATTCTGATCGACATCCTTCTCGGCACCGGCGATCACTCCAAGAATCACGGCGCCTTGGCAACCTTCTACCCCCTGACACATTTCCTCCCAGACTCCGACTGCCTTTCGACAATCCAGGAGAATCACCTCGTAGCTGTTCCCCAACTCAATCTGAGCCATCCCCTCCTGGAGAGTCTTCACCCATTGCATCGAGGCCTTGGGGTCAAGGGACGCGAAAACCGAACGGCAGGAAGGAGAAAAATCCGCCTCATCAAAACCCACCATCAACACATGAAGCGGCACAATGTTTTGAGGAGAAAGACAATCAGAAGGCAACATGAGAAGTCATTGACCTGGAGGGTATGTACCAGAAATTTTCGATTTAAATTGATTCACTATTGTGACGTGAGCAGGCCTCCCATCTTTTGCTGGCTTCCTTTCCAAGATCACCGGCGCCAGTGACAGCAGAGACCAACCCGATGTATGCGTGCCATGATTGAAAATCAGTTGGCTTTCACCGTTTCTTCCGCCCGCTCTTCAGCCCATTGGGCCAACAGCTCTAATTGAGACTTAGCCTGACGCGATTCTGCCCAACGCTTAGTCAACGAATTCGCTAACTGCCAGACTTCAATGTTATCAAAGGGCTTTCGGAGGATGAGCAACTTGTCATTCTTATTCAATCGTTGAATCACATCTTCCCACGCATGATCAGAAAATGCGGTGCAAATCACGACTTGTAAATCTGGATCTTCCTGCCACAAATGCTCAACCGTTTCCACCCCATCCCAGCCAGGCGGCATGCGCATATCCACAAAGGCCACGGCATACGGTCGATTAGCCTTCATAGCCTCCTGGATCATGCGATACCCCATCTGCCCTTGATCGGCACAATCCACTTCGAATTTTTCCACCACCTTTTGCTCTTCCACATCATCGAACAATTCGGCTCGCACTTCCTGCAATAACGACGTATCCAAGGAGCGTTCCAGAATTTTCCGGAAATCATCGTGGATCGCCACATTATCATCAATAACCAAGATCCGCCGGTTGTCTTGTTCCATCTCCATTACTGTGTGTCCTCCATATGAATAACTGGTAGATCAAGTGTAAACATGGCTCCCTGATTCGGCCCATCGCTCCAAACCCGCAAGGATCCACCAAGGTCTTTTGCCGCTAATGCACTCGCATGGAGATTCGGCAGGAGATCTGCCTGCATCTCCGGGGTCTGGGGCGAAAAAACCCGAGTAAGGCAATCGGATGAAATACCACAACCGGTATCTTCCACTTGCAAACGGACAAACCCGTCACGATCCGGACAGGGCATCACATGGAGGCCCAGGCGATGAGTCCGTGTAGGTGCCTCACACATCGCATTAATCGCGTTCCGGATTAGACTCACCACAATGGGTCTCAGTCTGGCCACTTCCAAAATCCCCTCTCCTACCATGCAATAATCTCGAACCACTTCGATCCCCATCCGATCCAGCTCTCCCTGATGCGCCATCACGGCTTCATCCATGACAGCCGCAAACTGAACCGTATCCTTGAACCCGCCAGCTCGCTCAGGAGCATGTCCTGCCGTGAGGACATATTCCAGTTGCTCAAGATAATAATTCAGCGTCGTCAGTTCCGTGAGTGTCGCCAAATGCTTGTGCCGCAATTCCTGGCTCAATTGTCCTAAATAATGCGGAATTTTTTTCCCCTTGGGATCCTGAGTGAGATACCACCCGACATTGTCCTCGTGCGCCTCCAACATATCGGCAATACGACCAACATCATCCAAATGAAATTCTCGCAATTGCTGATTAATCAGACCTGCCGAGACATGGACGCTATTCAACACATTCCTCATTTTATGAAAGACCGACTCGCCACCTTTGGTCGAGATCGCATTCATTTCCATTTCTCGTGGAAACACTGTGGTTATAGCCATAAGAAGGACACCTACCTAAAAAAATCTGGTGGATCTCACTCCGCCTCCATGCACTCACATTGGCCCAACATCCTTCACGACCACTGGAATGCCGTCAAGAAACTCACTCCAGATGAAAAGTCTGACATCCAGGCCAGATTTCTTCTCGCCTATTACGGAATAAATCGGTCATTCCCCCAAGAACCTTAAAGAGATCCCACCAAAAAAATTTTGAAAATATTGAAAACATGTTAATATCCATGCATTCTTCGTGATGACATTCCTCTCCCATCGCTCTTGCTCGACGATTAAGGCTTTGCTCCTGAAGAATTCCCATACGATCATCCCCCTATCGCTGCAGTTCAGTGTGTCGATTCTCTTACTGCCAGAACAACAACCCGGGCTTAATTCGGCTTCATCCATGCCATGACAGAATCCCATTCGTCTCCTCCATCCGACTCTACTTCGACAAGAGCCCTTCGTGGGCTCCTCATTGCCCAATTTTTTGGGGCATTCAATGACAATGCCTGGAAACTCATGGTCGCCCTGCTAGCCATCAAACAAGTGGCAGCCACCTCCGGAATATCCGGACCGGCATTTGAGGTCGCGTCACAAACACAAACCACCCAAGCCTTTGTGATGTTTACACTTCCCTTGATGATCGTGTCGGCGTTTGCCGGAGTATTTTCTGATCGATTCAGTAAACGAACCGTGATCGTGGTGATGAAAGCCCTGGAGGTTCTCTTGATGGGAGCTGGAACGACTGCCCTCTTTGTTAATCCTGATGGTGGAATGCTGCCCTTATGGGTCCTGGCCGGCATGGGGGCACAAAGCGCGCTCTTTAGTCCATCCAAATATGGGATTCTGCCTGAGCTGTTACCGCATCACCGTTTGTCTTGGGGAAACGGGCAACTGGAGCTGTGGACCTTCCTCGCCATCATTGCCGGAACGGCCCTTGCCGGACCACTCTTAGAGCTGTCCTGGCCTACACCATGGATAGCCGGCCTGGTGTTAATTTGTTTTTCCGGTCTCGGCCTCTGGGCCTCCTTCCTGATTCCACCGGTCCCACGAGCCCGGCCGGGAGGGCGCCTCCGTGACACGTGGCGAATGGCCCTGGCCGCCCTCCAAGCCGATCGCGTGCTGACCTTGGGTGTGCTAGGCGCCATTGCATTTTGGACGTTAGCCAGCTTGGTGGGGCAAGACGTTTTAGTGTATGCCAAGGCGGTCCTGCATCTATCGGATACCTATTCGGGCCTTCCCCTGGCCGCCTTTGGCGTCGGTGTAGGAATCGGCGCCCTAGCCGTCGGAAAACTTTCTGCCACAAAAGTTGAGCTCGGGTATCTGCCCCTAGGAGGCATCGGGATCACCATGAGTTTAGGCGCCTTAGGCATCTTGAGGCCTGCACTGGGCGGTACGCTTCTGGGCATGGCCTGCCTCGGGCTCTCCAGCGGATGTGTGGTCGTGCCCCTCAATGCACTGGTTCAATGGCGAACGCCGTCCGATCGCCGAGGAGCCGTCATCGCTTTCTCCAATACCTTAGTATTCGGGGGGATCATGATGGGATCGCTGGGGTCAGGATTCTTGTCGACCATCGGCTTCAGTGCCAGCAGCATTTTCCTCGTGTCGGGGCTAGGCAGTTCCCTGCTCACCATCTGGTCCTTATACAAACTTCCGGAAACGTTTATCCGGTTGGTCCTGGTTCTGTTCACTCATACCCTTTACCGCGTCACCATTCTCGGAAGGGACCGGCTGCCGCAGGAAGGGGGCGCACTCTTAGTCCCAAACCATGTGTCATTTATCGATGGCTTCCTGCTCCTAGCCACAACAGACCGGCCGATCCGGTTTCTGGTCGATCAATCCTATTACAACAACCCATTCCTCAATCCTTTTGCCAAAATTATGGGCGCTATTCCAATTTCGTCCAACGGCTCTCCACGGGAAATTTTACAGGCTCTCCGAGAAGCCGGCCGACAACTCGATGCAGGTGAATTGGTCTGCATCTTTCCAGAAGGCCAGATTACGCGCACGGGCAATCTTTTGCCATTTCACGCTGGGTTCACACGGATCATAAAAGGTCGGGATATCCCCATTATTCCCATTCATTTAGACCGGGTCTGGGGGAGTGTGTTTAGTTTCATTGGAGGAAAATTTGTGGCCAAATGGCCCTCTCGCATTCCCTATCCCATTACCTTGTCCATCGGGGAACCCTTGCCCCCGACAACCTCAACTGACGAACTCCGCCAGACCATCCAAGAGCTGGGAGAAGCCGCATGGCAGGTGCGGAAAACCGACCGCCGTCCCCTTCACCATAGCGTAGTATGGTCCATGAGGAGGCATCTGTTTCGGTTTGTGTTTGCGGACAGCACCCGCCCTCGCGTCACCTGTCTTGAAGCTCTTACCGGGTCTATTGCCTTAGCTCGAGCGCTCCGAGAAGCATGGGACGGACAACATACGGTTGGGATCTTACTGCCTCCAAGCGTCGCCGGAGCCTTAGCCAATATTGCCGCCACGCTGTCCGGGCGCACCACGGTCAATGTGAATTACACGGCAGGGGCCGCAGGAATGGAATCCGCCTGCCGGCAAGCAGGGTTAGCGACCATCTTGACCAGCCGGCTCTTTCTTGAAAAAGCCAAACTGGACTACCCACAGTCCTTGACTCCGATATGGATCGAAGACATCAAAGACACCATCGGATCTCGAGCACGGATAATCGCGCTTATCCTGGCAATCTTTGCGCCAATCCGAATGCTGGAACGTTGCTGTGGAGCCATCACTCATCCCACCATTGATGATTTAGCCACAATAATCTTTAGCAGTGGCAGCACCGGAGAACCCAAAGGGGTCATGCTCAGCCACTTCAATCTGGACTCCAATGTTGAGGGTGTCGCCCAGCTTCTCCACATCGACAAACATGATCGGCTGCTAGGCATTTTGCCCTTCTTTCATTCGTTCGGCTATCTCGCCACGCTCTGGTTTCCCGCCATCCACGGAGCAGGAGTTGTCTTTCATCCCTCGCCCCTGGATGCGAATGCAATCGGCAACCTCATCCATCGTCATCACATCACGATCCTTTTAGCCACACCCACCTTTTTGCAACTCTATGTGCGACGGTGCACTCCAGACCAGTTTGGCTCGCTACGCATCGTCCTGACGGGAGCGGAAAAGCTGTCTGACCGCCTCCTGACGGCCTTTGAGGAACGTTTTGGCATTCGGCCCATCGAAGGTTATGGCGTCACTGAATGTGCCCCGGTCATCGCCGTCAATTGCCCAGATTATCGTGCAGCGGGATTTTTTCAGCCTGCCTCGCGACGAGGCACCGTGGGGCAGCCACTCCCTGGCATATCGCTTCGGATTGTTGATCCCGATACCTATGAACGACTACCGGCAGGCACACCAGGAATGCTGCTCGTGAAGGGCCCCAATGTGATGATGGGCTATTTAGGACGGGAAGATCTGACCGCACAAGTCCACCACGAGGGATGGTACATCACCGGTGACATTGCCCAATTTGATGAAGACGGATTTCTCATCATCACCGACCGACTGTCACGATTTTCAAAAATCGGGGGAGAAATGGTCCCACATGGACAGGTTGAAGAAGCCCTGCATCAAGCCATTAACGCTGAAGGGATGATGCTAGCCGTCACGGCCATTCCCGACGAACGCAAGGGGGAGCAACTGGTCGTCTTACACCTGCTCGACGAATCAGACATCCCAAATTTGCTCGAAAAAGCGGCCGCAAACGGCCTTCCCAATCTGTTTCTTCCCAGACGGGACAATTTCATCAAAGTCAATCACCTGCCAATCTTAGGAACCGGGAAGTTGGATTTACGTGCTCTCAAGCGCCTCGCGCTTGAATATAAAACCAAATCGCACGACATACCAGAGAATACGTGACATGAGGGTTTCCTGCCTTGCATGGTGCACCAGGTGAACGCCATTCCCCAACCCGAACAACGGGAAAAATCTCTCATCGATTGCCACGTGCATCTAGCTGCGTTGCCGGAAGGCACCAACGGCTGTCTGATTTCCGAGAAAATGTTGAAGAGCCCGCTTTTCCGCTTTTTATTATGGAAGCACCAGCTGTCGCCCACTGACCCCGGTGCGGCTAATCGGAAATACATTCAAGATCTATTGGAGGAATTACGTGCATCACAACATGTCCAACAAGCCGTGTTATTGGGAATGGATGGGGTCTATACCAATGACGGTCGCATGGATCTCCATGCGACGGAATTTCTCATTAGTAATGACTATGTTCTGCAGCAGGCCAAGGCACACCCCAACGAATTTTTAGCTGGCGTGTCCATCAACCCGCAACGCATCGACGCCATTGAAGAACTCCAGCGTTGCGCAGAATCGGGAGCCGCGCTCGTGAAGGTTCTCCCCAATGCCCAGCAATTCGATCCCGGACAATCCCGTTACAAAAAATTCTACAGGGAGCTAGCCAGACTCGGCCTTCCCTTACTCAGTCATGTGGGATATGAATTTAGCCTGATCGGCAAAGATCAATCCGTAGGTGACCCAAACCGCCTGCAGACCGCCCTGGAAGAAGGGGCCACCGTGATCGCCGCCCATGGCTGCAGCTATGGACTGATGGTGTATGAAAAGTTTTATCCAACGATTTTGCAATTCGTCAATCAGTATCCCAATTTCTATGCCGATATTTCAGCCCTCACACTCCCCAATCGACTGGGGATGTTACTCAAACTCCGCCACCATCCAGAAATTTTCGACCGCTTGATTTTTGGAACCGATTATCCCCTCTCGGTCTTTCATCTCCCCATGTGGGGTCTCGCACCTTTCTCCACCATTCGCCGCATGATGCTGACCACGAATCGGTTCGACCGACAATACCTCGTCTGCCAAAACATGGGACTAGGCTTCGTATCCTTCAACACCATCATCCAATCAACTCAACCCTCGCTCCCATCAGATGCCCTTGCCTCCACGGACATCTAAAGCCACACACCTTTTCGCATTGCCTCGTTCCCTATAAAGATTCACTGAAAAAACTCCGAAACCATTTATCAATAGTGCCTTGAGATCATCCCCAAGGAAAGGAGTACGAGGCCTGCGGATGAACAGATAGGATCCATCAGGTCCGTTTACTCAATAGGAGACCCTATGCCATGAGCCGTGTATTAATTACTGATGATTCATTGCTTCAGCGCAAAACTCTTTCTGCTATCGTCGCAGAGGCCGGGCACCAAGTGGAGACAGCCTGTAACGGCCAAGAAGCCCTTGAAAAAATTCAAGCCAATCCTCCCGATTGCCTACTCTTGGACATGCTCATGCCCATCATGGATGGAGTGCAAGTCCTGGAACAATTGGAATCGCGAGGCGTGAAATTACCGGTCATTGTGCTAACCGCTGACGTACAGGAATGGTTGAAAGACCGATGCCTGGAATTAGGGGTCCAGGCATTCTTGAATAAACCCGTCAAACAAGACCAATTGAGACAAGCCCTCAACAAAATTTTCTCTGACTCGGTATCGACGACGGTCCCTTGCTCATAGGTATTTTGCGAGGTGACACACCACTCAAGAGCCTTCAGGAAAGCGGAGATGCCGACAAGTTCCAAAACAGAAACACATCTTCCCAGGCCTCTTTTTGGAAATCATTCTGACAACTAAGAAGGAGCCAAACCCCATATGAGCCGAATTCTTATTGCCGATGATTCCTCATCACAACGGATCATCCTTTCAGGAATCCTCGAAAACTTAGGGCATGGTATCGAGACCGCCGGGAATGGCCAAGAAGCGCTTGAAAAAATTGGAAGCAACCCGCCAGATTGCCTGCTCTTAGACAACCTTATGCCGGTCATGGATGGACTCCAAACACGAGAAGCCTTACAGGCTCGAAAAACCAGGCTACCCATTATCATGCTGACGGCTGATATACAGGAATGTCTGAAAATCCACTGCCTCGAACTTGGCGCCACCCTGTTCTTGAATAAGCCGATTAAGCAAGCCCAATTACAGGAGGCGTTACAACAGATTCTCCTTACGTCGCAATCCATGGAGGTTCCATGTACATAAGTCCTGAACAACTGGATGCCCTACAAGAATTGCTGAACATCGGTGTGGGACGAGCGGCTGGATCTCTGAATCAGATGTTGGAAAAACCAATCCGTTTGCATATCCCCTTTATTCAAGTAGGGAAAATAGAGGAGCTTTCTCAAGAAGTTCAGAAAATGAAGGACACCCCATTGTCTTCCGTGCAATTACCCTTTAAAGGGACATTTTCGGGAGCCTCCTGCTTACTCTTCCCTACCGAAAGTGCCAAAGCCTTGGTCATTGCCCTTACCGGAGAAGCAGAAGATCCTGACACCATGGATTCCCTCCGGGAAGCCACTCTCACTGAAATTGGCAACATTGTGCTCAACGGCGTAATGGGTTCCTTGGCTAATGTCCTTAAGCATCGAATCATCTATTCCGTACCGTTTTATCAAGAAACCTCCATACAGGGATTATTACAACCCAGACTATCAGATTCTTCAGAAATTATACTGTGGGCACAGACCCAATTCACCATCGAAGAATACGATCTGACTGGGGACATCATGCTCATGTTCGGTATTCCTGACCTGGGACTCCTGGTTAATGCCGTCAGCGAAATGATGTATTCCTCCACCACGCCTCATGCCTCAACTTGAATCACTTCTCAATCTTGAAGTCCTGGACCACCTGCCTCAAGGAGTGTTCATCCTTCGTCAGGATGGAACGGTCGCCTTTTGGAATCACTGTCTCGAAGAGTGGACGGGAATTTCAAAATCAACCACAGTGGGGCACCCGCTTGTCACCCATTTCCCTCAGTTAGGGACCCCAAAATATACGTCACGCTTTGAGCCTCTGTTTGAAGGTGGTGCCCCAGCCACCTTCGCGTCGCAATTCCATCCCCAATTTCTGCCATGCTCCCTCCCCAGCGGACAACCACGAATACAGCAAACCATTGCCAAAGCCATATGGGACGAACCCAGCCAAGAATGGCAGGCTTTGGTCATCATCCAGGACATCTCCGATTTGCATCGCCAGGTAGCAGAATCCCACCGACTGAGGAAATACGCCCAAGCGGAAATCGTCAAAAAGGAAGAAGCTGAAGTGGTCTTGCGAGAAAGTGAACTTCGACTAGCACTTGCAATAAGCGGAACCCAGGATGGAATTTGGGATTGGATGGATGTGAACAAGGATGAGGAATGGTGGTCTCCACATTTTTACGAATTGCTGGGATATTCGCCGGAAGAATTTCCCGCCAAAGCTTCCACCTTTCAGGCACTCCTCCACCCTGATGACTTTGAGAGGACAAAGGCTGCCTTTGAAAATCACTTCAAACAACACCTCCCCTTTGATCTGGAATATCGTTTGCGTACCAAATCCGGATTATATCGATGGTTCCGAGGTACCGGGATGGCAGTGCGCGACGCAACAGGTCATCCGACCCGCATGGCTGGCTCCATTCGAGATATTACCGAATCACGAGAACAAGAAAGGGAACGACGGATTCTTTCCGAACGCCTCATCCTGGCCATGATCTCCACGGGACTGGGGATTTGGGATTGGACAATTTCCACCAATCAAGTGGTATGGTCAGATAAAGTGGCCAATCTACTTGGCTTCACGGAAAACACATTGGAGAGAACTTACAGCGCCTACTAGCGGTTGATTCATCCCGAAGACCGTTCCATGGTTCTACACGCACTACGTCAGACTTTCACCACTCATAGGCTGTACGACATCGAACATCGGATCATCTGGCCTACTGGCGAGATTCGCTGGATTTCGTGCAAAGGACAGTTGTTCACGGATCAGGACGGTACATCACAACGGATGACCGGTACATTCCAAAATATTACGCCTCGAAAACAAGGCGAGCAACAGTTGCAAGAGAATCAACGATTTTTATCCTCTGTGATCGAAAACATTCCCGATATGATTTTCGTAAAAGACGCAAAGGACCTTCGGTTTGTTCGATTCAATAAGGCAGGGGAAAGACTGCTTGGCATTCCTCGAGAAGCCCTCATTGGCAAAACGGACTATGATTTGTTTCCTTCTCAACAGGCCGACTTCTTTACACGGAAAGACCGTGAGGTATTGGCAGGCCAAAGCAAAATCGATATACCAGAGGAAATCATTCACACGCAGTTTCAAGGAACCCGCTACCTTCACACCAAAAAAATACCCATTGTGGACGAACAAGGGCATCCACAATTCCTCTTGGGAATTTCAGAAGATATTACCAAACGGAAAAATGTGGAATTAGAACGTGACCAACGGGAACTCTTGTTAAATTTGATTTTTGAAACTGGACCTGGTTGCATCAAACGTGTGAGCGCCGAAGGAATTCTTTTACATATGAATCCGGCTGGATTAGCCTTTATTGAAGCAGACACAGAATCCGATGCGCTTGGGCTTTGCGTGTTCGATCTTGTGACCCAGGAGCATCGAAATGCTTTCGAACTTATGCATCATGATGTCATTCAAGGAAAGATTCGGACACTTCAATTTGAGATTCAAAGCTTAAAGGGAACCAGGCGCTGGATGGAAACCTTTGCCAACCCTTTCCTCAATCCCATCACGAATGAAATGGAGCATTTGGCTGTCACCCACGACATCACTGAACGGAAAAATTCGGAAAACGCCATCAAACAGGCCAACGCAACACTGGAGCAACAAAATCAGGAATTAGCGAAAACACGAGATCAGGCACTCAGGGCGGTACGGTCCAAGAGCGAATTCCTAGCTACCATGAGTCATGAAATCCGGACCCCCTTGAATGGGGTCATCGGCATGACGGACCTACTCCTCAGCACAGGGTTAGATGCAGATCAACAGGAGATGGTGGAAACGGTAAAACATTCTGGCGAATTTCTTCTCACTCTCATAAACGATATTCTAGATTTTTCAAAAATTGACGCCGGAAAATTAGATTTGGAAATCATCGACTTTGACATACGGACAGCAGTTGATGAAGTTTTAGACATCCTTGCTGAACGAGCCGGTCAAAAAAATCTTGAACTGATTGGCTTAATCTATGCCACAACCCCTCTGCAATTACGAGGTGATCCGGGAAGAATCAGACAGATTCTTTTCAATCTCATCGGGAACGCAATTAAATTTACCCAGGAAGGAGAAATTGTGGTTGACGTCTCGGTGGTTGAGACACTAAGGGACGCCACCACTCTTCGTTTTGCCGTCACCGACACGGGAATTGGCATAACGCCTGACGCCCAGCAAAAGCTCTTTGAAATATTTACTCAGGCGGATAGCTCAACCACCAGAAAGTTCGGCGGCACGGGATTAGGATTGGCCATCTGTAAACAATTGGTGACCCTGATGCATGGAGAAATTGGAGTGATCAGTGAAGAAGGGTACGGGAGTACCTTTTGGTTTACCATTCCCCTTGCACATAAAACCCCCTCTTCACCGACCACCATCCCGAGGATCACGCTCCGCGACCGTCGAATCTGTATCGTCGAAACACATGATACAATTCGATTTCTCCTGAAGCATTATGTTCAATCCTGGGGTATGGTCTGTGAAGTCGCGCGCAATGGTGAGGAAGGCCTCGCCCTGCTCCACAAGCGGGCCAATCAGGGGAAACCCTTCGATATCGCCCTGCTGGACCATCGACTAACCGAGACCGTACAAGAAAATGGCTTCTCCTTGGCCGCACACATCCGGCGCACTCCCAAGATCGCCCAGACACCTCTGATACTCCTCACCGCACTTGGGAAACGGGGCGAAGGGAAAGTAGCTGAAGCAGCCGGGTTCAATGGCTACCTCACAAAACCGGTTCGACATGCTCAATTACAGCAATGCTTACAAATGGTGTTGGACGCACAGCCCTCTTCGACTGCGACTCACCGTCCAGGTCAGACAGGGATAGTCACCAGGCATTCGGTGGAAGAGGCCCAGGCTCGCGCACAAATACAGATTCTTCTGGCTGAAGATAATGTCGTCAACCAGAAAGTGGCGGTACGTATGTTGCAAAAACTCGGGTATCAGGTGGATATTGTAGGGAACGGCCTGGACGCCATTGAGGCCCTAGCTCGCACGTCCTATGACCTGATACTCATGGATTGTCAAATGCCAGAAATGGATGGGTTAGAAGCGACAAGGAAGATTCGGGAAGCGGAAAGGGCAAAGTTAAAAGAAAAAGTTGAAAAGGAAAACGTAGGAAATAACGAGCCCAGAGAAACTAGCCCTCCTTCTAATATTTCACGTTTCCCTTCTCCCTCAAGAATGCCCATCATTGCCCTGACGGCCAATGCGTTGCCCGAAGATCGGGAGGACTGTTTCAAAGCCGGCATGGACGATTTCTTGGCTAAACCAGTCCGACTGGAAGAACTCTCGACCATGATCTCCAAATGGCTACCCCAGCAAATACCCAGCAAAGAATCGAATTCTCCCATGCCTGCTAACACAAGACAAGACTCTACGGCCAGACCGCCTTGTCTGGATGAAACGATCCTCAACAATCTCAAGGCACTTGGTGGCGATGACGATCCTGAAT
>QJYE01000127.1 GCA_003235785.1 Nitrospirota bacterium | reverse complement strand
ATGCTGGCTCCTGGGCTTGTGGCATTTGGGATCTATCGTGTCCTTAAAGATGTGTTGCCTCTCTCTGAGCCGTTGGTGTTGTTAGGCCTTAGTGGCTGTGTGTCAGCACTTGCGGCTATCTGGGCTTATCGACAGGGGCGAGGGGTTTCGCTTCAAGAATCCTTTCGACAGGATGGGATGCAACGGTGGGTCTGGCTGGTCGGTTGGATAGGCGTCGCCTATGGCATGCAGCTTTCCCTCTTAGTGTTAGCCATTTTACAAGTGTTTGTGGGCTATGATTTTCTTTTGCATCCTGAGGGTCCGGCCATGATGGCCATGATCATACCCTGTACGTCCGTCACGAGAGATGCGTTTGAGATCGGGCTGGTTCAACGCTTGTCTCACGAAGGAACCGTTGTGCCCACATATCCGAATGGCGAGGCGTTGCGGGCATGGATTCCGCAGCAATTGCCGGTGGTGATAAAATGGGGAACTCTGGCCATATTGGGAGGTGTCCTCAGTTCCGGGATGCTTTTGAGCTTGGACCTTTCCTCTTGGCAGCCTGTCTGGCAATCGATCTTGGTTCCTATCGTTGTGGCATCCATCAGCTTACTGGCGTTTTTTGCTGGGGAGGCCCTTTATGAACAAGGAGAGCAGAGACGGAAGCCTCATACCTGGTTGTCATGTCTGTGGTTCTGGGTGTGGCCAAGCATGACGTTTGCACTCACCTACTTTCTGGTTTTGATCGGGATGGCATCTTATGTTTTCCGTATTGCGCACATCTCACCGCTTGGATTTGTCGCAATGGCTGCGAGTACGGGTTTGTTGATGGCGGTGTATTCCCTCTATCTGGGATGGCGGAAATCCTATGAAGAGCGGTTAATCACCATTCCAGAAAACATTCAACGTTGTCCGTTTGTGATGGGCCTGCTTCAACAATCCAAGCCCTCTGAACCGCTCCCTGCTCTGAAAGAGATGACGGTACCACCTGGTAATATGGTGAGTTGATTCATGCTGAAACGCATAGTATTTCTCTCACTTCTAGTTCTCCTTCTCATTTTGGTGGGGGGTTCTTTGGCTACAGAGCCTGTCCCTCATGTCATGGCTCAGGAAGGCCAGGATATTTTCTATCAAGTCCCTGGGTTTATTGTTGGCCCGGCTGCCTCAGAAAGTCCTCGGAGTTACTCTACGATTCCCTTTGTGAATAACCGGTTAGTGGTCTGGTTTGTGACGCAGCAGCATACATATTTTGGCGGTTTTGTCTTAGCCCTCCCGCTATTTAGTCTTCTTCTTGAATTTTTGGGGGTTACTCGAAAGCAGGAGATTGCGCGGCAACAGTTCGATGGGTTAGCCCATGACATTTTACGGGTGGGCTTGCTGTCGCTTTCGATTACGGCCGTACTGGGCTCGGTGATGTTGGGTTTGTTTATCACCCTCTATCCAGGGTTTATGCATTATATGGGGGAAACCTTTAAATCCTTGATGCCAGTATATGCATTGGTGTTTGTGGCCGAAGCATTTTTTCTCGCGCTCTATTATTACACCTGGGAGCGTTTAAAGGCTCCGACTGCCAAGTGGCTTCATATGTCCATCGGGGTGTTAGTGAATGCGACTGGGGTGCTTCTTCTCGTATCCGCCAATGCCTGGGCTTCATTTATGATGGCCCCATCTGGGGTCGATGCTGATGGCCATTTCTTGGGAAATGTCTGGCATCTACTCCATTCGCCTTTATGGAACCCTCTCAATGCGCATCGATTTTTGGCAGATATTATGTCGGGTGGAGCGGTGGTCGTGGCCTATGCCACCTATCGCTTTTTTATGGCCAAGACTGCAGAAGATCGCGCGTATTACGACTGGGTGGGGTATGTGTTTCTGGTGGTGATGGTCTGCGCACTGTTGCCTATGCCGCTTGCGGGATATTGGTTGATGCGGGCGGTTTTTGAATTCAGGCAATATATGGGTGTGACGATGATGGGGGGAATGTTGTCCTGGCTGTTTGTCCTTCAGGCCATTACCGTTGGCGTCTTATTTTTAGGGATTAATTATTATGTTTGGCAATCCTTAGCCCGCCTTCAGGCCGGTGACCGTTTTCATCCGTACTTTAAAGCGATTATCTTTGGGCTCATGGCATGCTTTCTCGTGTGGTTTACGCCGCATACGTTAGCGACGAGTGCGAGTGAGATGAAGGCCATGGGGGCTGCACAGCACCCGGTTATCGGGCAATTCGGTGTGATGTCGGCCAAAAACGGGGCCATTAATGTCATGATTTGTTTGACCGCGTTGAGCTTTATTCTCTATCGCCGAGCCAATCGAATGGTGACGGTGTCTTGGGCTTCCTGGGGAAATATTTTTCTTGGTCTGTTGTTTCTCCTAGGGATTGGGAATATTGTGTGGTTGGCCATTTATGGGTTCTATATCCCGGCTAATGTGCGAGTAGGTTTGTCTTCGCCTCAGGGGGTCACGACTGCGACGGTGGTGATTGGCGGACTCTTTCTTAATCGCTTGTTGCTACGCGGATCAAAAGTCCTTGGCCCTGTTCAATGGGGGAAGATTACTCCCCGTGGAATGGTCGCGTTGCTTGTTGTTGCGGCCGCCTTTTCTTGGGTAATGGGGCTGATGGGGTATATTCGATCGGCGGGTCGGTTGGAATGGCATATTCATGAGTTGATGCAAGATCAGTCTCCATGGGCTTTTACCCCGTCGCTGGGGTTTTCCGCAAAGATGGTGACGATTAACATGCTGACGTTTTGGGCAGCGGTCTTTTTCGTTTTTTGGTTGAGCCAGTGGGATCATCGAGTGAGTGAGCAACGAACGGCTCAGTCTGCTCGATCTGCTCCAGTTGTTCAAGTTCTTTCACAAGAGGAATCAGCATGACTGTCGTTTTCAAGGCACAACGCAAAAGTAATAATGGTGTGAAGGGTTGTCCGATGTATTTCTTTCTAGGTTGGTTGCTGTTAGCCATGGGTGCATATGACCTTGGTGTGGTATGCGCAGAAGAATCTGGGAGCCAACAATCTTCAGCTTCCGTTGTGATTGAGGATTTTCGACATCCGGATGAACGGGGGTTTCCACAGGGCTGGGGCGCGCAACGAAGTGTCGTGACCGCTCATGAAACGTATATGATTCATGAGGAGGAAGGCGTGGCCTTTCTTCGGGCGAAGAATGCGAGTCAACGGGTCTATACGAAGCAGATGACATGGGATCCCCGGAAGCATCCTGTGCTGGTTTGGCGTTGGCGGCTTCAGTCAGTGCCGGAGGGAGAAGAATTTCTTGCGGCCATTTATCCGTCGCTAGACACGGATATGATGTTTATTCCAGTGAATACCAAGTATGTGTGGAGTGCCAAGTTGCCGGTGGGAACGATTAAAGAAGGTGGGATGTTTAGTTCTACTGAAATTGTCGTTCGAAGTGGAGCCGCGCCTCTGGGTGAGTGGGTGGAAGAACGGGTGAATGTTTATGAAGATTTTTTGAAGATTCATAATCATGAGCCTGCAGCACAGGCTTGGGGCATTTCCTTGTTAGGTGGTTCAGGAGTTGAAGTTGATTTTGGGTCCCTTCGAGTTGAAGCTGAGTAGGGTGTATCCCAATATTACCGTAAGTGAATGATTAGATGGCTGGATCAAAATTTTTTGATGTGGTGTTCGGGGCCCTGGTTTTAGGTGGAGTGGGGGTACTTGTTGGCTTGTCGATGGGGGTGGGGTTTCTCCCCGCAGCGCTGGTGGTGGGTGCGTTGTTAGGGGCTGGCGTGGGATGTTTCGGGGGTCGACGATTCTTTTTGAGTCTCTTTGTCGGGACTCTCTTGGGGGGATTGCTGGCTTGGTATTTGGGTGGTGTTGAGACGATAACGGTTGGGGCGTCTTCAGGGGCAGCGATGGGTGGATTTTTGGGTGTCTGGATTTCGATGTTGTTAGATTTGTTACAACAACGAAAGGACTCTCTGTCGACTCCTTCGGTGGAGTCATCGACTCCTCCTCAATCATGAGCATGGATCACGTTGTACGAGCGATGTTGAAATTGAGTGAAGGGGTAAAGTAATCCGATGGAGAAGAGTAGTAGAGTCCTCATTGGGTCGATTATTTTTGTCTTTGCCTCGTTCATTGGGATGATGGTGCTGTTTGTGTATGAGACCTCTAAGAATAAACGGGACGTAGAAGCGATGTTGGCCAAGCGGGGTATCAAGGCGCGTGCATTTCAGCCGTTGGTGACGACGACGCAGGATTTTTCCATGTATAAGACCTTGACCGGGGATGATGGTCGGGAAATGGTAGAGGTCCCTGAAGGGCCGTTTACCATGGGAATTGGGGATGGTGATCCGGATGAGGGGCCACCTCACCCCGTTTATCTTCAAACGTTTTATATAGATTTGAAAGAAGTTACTCAAGGTGATTATGAGCGCTATGTAAAGATGACCAAACGAGAAGCGCCGAAGGTGCCGGTGTTTGAAGATAAAATCGAAAAGTTGATCAGCCCTGATTATCCTGTCGTGGGTGTGACCTGGAACGATGCCTTTGGATATTGTCGGTGGGCGGGTAAGCGTCTGCCAACGGAGGCCGAATGGGAAAAGGCCGCTCGA
Organism: Nitrospirota bacterium; assembly: GCA_003235785.1. Taxonomy (GTDB): domain Bacteria; phylum Nitrospirota; class Nitrospiria; order Nitrospirales; family UBA8639; genus Nitrospira_E. The sequence goes on along the minus strand of QJYE01000127.1, from coordinate 1,912 downwards.
GGTGAAGGCAAACGGCGCTATCCCTGGGGGGAGAAATTCGACCATCAATTTGCCAATGTCGATGGAGTAGAGGATGGGTTTCAGTACTTGGCGCCGGTAGGATCATTTGAAGCCGGGCGAAGCCCGTTTGGGCTGTATGATGCCACAGGCAATGTCGCTGAATGGGTGCTGGATGATTATACTGCGGATTATTATCAGCAGACGCCGTATCGTGATCCCCCTGGCCCTAAAACTGATGAGGTTTTTAAGGTGATTCGTGGCGGGTCGTGGCGTGAGTCGCGGTTGGGTGCCCGGGTGACTAAACGGTTTTCGGCCAAAATGTGGCGAACCGATGCGACGGTAGGGATTCGTTGTGCAAAAGATCCTCCGTCCGAAGGGGCCCCATCAACTTAAGCCTTTTTCTTGCCCTTTGCCATGGCGGTGGTTGTATGCGCGGAATTGGCAGTTATTCTTCTTGGTAAAGGCATCGAATGGATACTCGCTTTAAAGTCATTTTTCTCATTGCCGTTCTGGTGATGAGTAGTTTGCCTATCATGGGGATCTTGAAGGGTCCTCCTCTTCCGGTCGAAGAGCCTGCCACGCCGCTTAGTCATCCCACGCTTTCTTCCGTCAAAACTCAACAGGCTATTGATCCATTGGAGGACAGGATGGTTGAAGTCCCCGCTGGGGAATTTATTCTTGGGAGTAACGATGGGGGTTACAATGAAAAACCGCAACATGTCTCGACATTGGATTCCTATTGGATTGACCGGTATGAAGTGACGTACCAACAATATATGGAGTTTGTTGAAAAGACAGGGCATAGGCAACCTGGTCCGCCCTCACGATATGCCAGACAGCTCGAAGCGCTTCGTGGGTTGAATCAACCGGTGACCTATGTGTCGTGGAGTGATTCCCTTGCATATTGTGAGTGGAAAGGAAAGCGACTTCCTACGGAGCGGGAATGGGAAAAAGCTGTACGGGGCTCAGATGGGCGAACGTGGCCATGGGGTGAAGGACTGGAGGGGTTTCCTGCTAACTTTGATGGGGATGCCGATGGCTATAAGGTCACCGCACCTGTAGGGACATTCCCGAAAGATAAAAGTATGTATGGTGTCTATGACGGGGCAGGCAATGTCATGGAGTGGGTGGATGATTGGTATATCGAGGATGCCTATGAAAGAAGCCAAAATCCAGAGATAGAACGTCCGAAGCCAGTTTCAACGTACAAGACAATGCGTGGCGGCGGGTATACGAGCCGAGGCGTTGACTTGAGAATTACCAACCGGAGTTTTATCGTTCCGGATTTCAGAGATGAAACTATTGGGTTTAGGTGTGCGCAGTCAAATCGTCTCAACGAAACTGATGCTTTGCTTCCTGAAAAATCCTCAGAGGTTAAAGGAAATCGAAATAGTAGAGGATGAGAAACACAGCAAGCAGAATATTGACAACCATTCCGGCCAAAACTATAATGTCGAACACTTTTGCATTGGAACGCATGGGGTTTTCCTCGTGTTAGTCAAGCAATAAAGATGGAATAACATGAATTTTTAGAATCTGTCAATGAAATATTTTAAGTGTATCTATCTAAATAGAAACGTTTATTAACCAAGGGGTGATGGAAAATGGCTGAGGCAGGACCAGTACGAGAAGCTACAAGAATAGAGACTCAAATTGGGAAGGCAATCTTTTACGTGACTTGTGCCGTCAGCATGTGGTTTTTTTATTGGTTTGCCGGCATTCAATGTCCCTGTTGATTTTCATGTCCTTCCATCAAAAAAGATCTTTTAAATTTCTAATAAGACTGAAGGAGGAGTGAAATGACTATTGTTTATGTTGGTGTTTCCATCGCGGTTTGTTTGGCATACTTTATAGGGTTGGATTATTTGCTGATGGATGCCCAGGGCTTAGACTTTTTTTACATGTTTCGGTA
>QJYE01000100.1 GCA_003235785.1 Nitrospirota bacterium | reverse complement strand
AAATTTGGTACGTACATCATGTCAAGAATGTTGCTTATCCGATTTTCTCAGGAAAAAATCAGAGAGCTGAGTCATCGCATTTCAGAAATGGTTACTCAGACTCCCTTGGTTCGCTTAGAAGAATTAGGAACGCATCGGATCTATACCGTTTTAACGGGCGATGTCCACGTTCTTAGTGGCGCCATTCTAGCCATTCCCACATTGACGATGAATTTGGCGGTTCTCGTTGGATGTGCCAGTTATTTATTATGGCTTTCTCCTAGTGCTTTTTTAGTTATTATCGTTCTAGTCTCGGTGGGATTGGTCGGGTACAAGATTCTCAGGGAAAAAGCCGTCAAGGCTATCTTCAGTGCCAGAGAAGAACGAGATCAATTGTTTAAAACCTTCAGAACTCTCATTGAAGGTATCAAAGAATTACAGATGAGCCAGGTTCGAATCAAACATTTCCTCAAGGATCATTTGTACAACGTCACTGGTTCCCTTGTTCATCACAATGTGCGAGCTGCCAATCAATTTTTAATTGTCGAAAGTTGGAGCCAATTCTTATTCTACGGGATGATTGGCTACTTGCTATTCCTTTCGCCAACTCTTTCTACCATGCCAACGGAGACCTTAACTGGTTTTATTTTTGCTGTGTTATACATAATGAATCCTATGTATGTTGTCATTGGAAGTATTCCGACATTTATGGCCGGTCAAGTTTCGCTGAAAAAAATTGAGGATTTAGGAATGACGTTAGCTGAACCCTTATCCGCCCCCAAAATTAGCGCTCTTCAGGGGGACCCGTTGCGGTTTGAGAGCCTCGAACTCAAAGATATTACTTTTTCCTATCAATCAAGAGAGGGGCAGGAAGAGCCGTTTCAACTGGGCCCGTTTAATTTTTCGCTAAAAGCCGGTGAGCTGGTTTTTGTGATTGGCGGCAATGGAAGTGGGAAATCAACTTTTGTGAAAATCCTCACCGGTCTTTATGCCCCACAGGGTGGACAATTTATTCTCAATGGGAAAGGAATGACAGCGGAGGAATTAGGATTTTATCGAGAGCTCTATTCTGTTGTCTTTTCTCCTAGTTTTGTTTTTGAACACCTCTTGGGGCAGACTGGGCCGGACGTCGATAAGCGAGGCAGAGCTTTTCTTGAACAATTGCATCTTGAGAAGAAAATTCAAATTGAAAATGGAAAATTATCGACCATTGATGTCTCGCAAGGGCAAAGGAAACGGCTAGCCATGCTTTCTGTTCTCATAGAAGACCATCCCATTTTTGTGTTTGACGAATGGGCTGCTGATCAGGACCCCCATTATAAGGAGATTTTTTATACGGAATTACTCCCTAACCTCAAGAAACGTGGGAAAGCCATTGTGGTCATCACCCATGATGATCGATATTTTTCCATGGGAGATAGAATTGTCAAATTTGATTATGGTCAAATTGTTTCGAATACTAATGCCTATTCTGGGTCGGCTCCCTAAATCTCACCTGAATTTTGCTTGACTTCTCTGTTTTCGCGCTTCCCAATGCCTTTTTCTCCAAGGTGTTGCCAAACCTCTAGGTTTTGGTTCCTTCCCTTCCATTTTTCGGTTTTTCTTAATACATTGAATCTGCGGGTAGTGAGTCTTGTTCTTGCTTCATCGCACTGTTTGCGCTTTTTCTTCAATTGCAGGAGATGGCTTGTGATCTACAGTTATTTGATGACCCAGTGGCGGGTCTTAATCCCTCTTGTTTGGTTCTCATATTTAGGGACGATTTTGATGAGCCCGGCTTGGGGATTGGCTAGTAATGACACTCATTTCTCAAGCCATGGGAATGTTGATGAATCGGAGGAACACCTGCGGCTCGGCGTGGATTTTTTTCTGACTGATGAATTGGAAGTGGCTATTGATGTGTTCCGTGAGGCAGTTCATCAGAAACCGGATTACGCAGATGCCTATCATAATCTGGGTGTGGCACTCGCCAAGACCGGGGATTTAACAGGCGCGATTACGGCCTGGACGGAAGCCGAACGGCTTGATCCTGAAGCCGTATCGCTCCGCTATTCCCTATCGGCGTTGGTTTCCTATAACTATGGGGTGTCTCTGGTTCGGGATGGGCGGCTTCTTGAAGCCATGAAAGAATGGCAGGTTGCCCTTCGCCTTCAACCCAATTTTGTTGAAGCCCATTATGCGTTGGGCTTGGCTTTCTTAGCGGAACAGAATCCTCCTGTGGCTATTGGGCATTTTCATGCTGCACTTTCATGGGCTCCGGATTGGGGAGAAGCACATGCCGCGTTGGGGCGGGCTCATTATGAATCCCATGAATATGGTCAGGCGCGGGCAGCCTGGCTGCAGGCCCTGGCGTTGAATCCGCGTGAAGCGAGGACCTATGCCGACCTCGGTCTCCTGGCTGTGCAGGAGGGGAATTACCACGAAGGCAGTGAATATGCTCGTCAAGCGTTGGCGCTCCAACCGGATTTAGTCCCTGCGCATTTCAATCTTGGCGTGGCGTTATTGGCAAAGGGTGAAGTGCAGGCGAGTACCGAAGCCTTCGCGCAAGCGCTGGTTTTGGATGGTCGATTGACGCCTGCTCGATTGTGGCTGGGCCTGGCGTGGAGCCGTATGGGGAATTGGGCGAAGGCGGCGCATACCTGGCGGGAAGCGCTTCAGCTCGATCCCTTTGCGCAAGAAGCCTTTTGGCTCCATGACAATTTGGGAATCGCGCTGGCTTCGATGGGCCATTTCAAGGGTGCCACGAAAGAATTTCAATGGGTGGTGGAACAGCGCCCCGAATGGGCCACAGGTTGGTCTCAGTTGGGTCTCGCGCTGATGTCAGAGCGGCGGTGGGGTGAGGCGGTGCCTGCGCTTGAAACGTCGGCCCGGCTGCAACCCAACTGGGCACACCTTCATTTTACGCTGGGGAATGCCCATGCTGAGCAAGGTGAGCTGACTTTAGCTGTGGAAGCCTTTCGTCAGGCGGTCACGATTGACCCGAATTTTGTGGATGCGCTGTTTCATTTGGGTATCGTACTGCGGGCTCAAAATCGGTCGGAGGAAGCTGTCGAACCACTTCAAGAGGCTGCCGTAGGGGGATCCCGTGAGGCACAGGGGCTGTTAGCTTCCATGTATGCGAATGGCAATGGGATTGATCGCAATCTGCCGCTGGCCATGTTGTGGTGGTATCGAAGTAGTCGTGGAGCTATTTCCGATTCGATCACCCGAACAGCGACGAATCAGCTGGCCCAGTTGCGTCGGAGGCTTCATCGGCAACCTTCTTCTTCGACCGAGCAACAGGATGTGCTGACAGGCTTTGGTTTGATTCGACAAGATCTGGCCAATCAAGCTCCTTTTGAATGGCCATCTCGTTCAGGATTGATAGAAGCTGTCCCCTGGAATCGCGTGACTTCTCCCACGATTGTTCTCCAGTGGATGATTGATAGGGCCTTGGCATTGGATGAGTTGGCCCAGAATGCCTTACGTGAATGGTATGTCGAAGGCGTGGCTGGACAATTTCCTCCACATCATGCGTCTCTTCAGGAGTATTGGCTTCAGGCGGCCAAGGAGGGGGATCGAGTGGGGTGTGAGTTGATTGAGACGACCATGCCGGCGGAAAAATTTCCTGCCGTGCGTCAGGCATGTCAGTCAATGGGGAGATAACGAGGTTCTTCAATGAATTTATGTGAGCCGCGCATGAGTTCTCAAGCAAAAGCCATGCTCTTGGGCATCGCTTATGTAGTGTGCTGCACTGCCGTGAGCTTTGGAGTTTCACACATTTTTCCACAAGGAGACCGATGGCTTGTCGATTGGCAACTGTCTCATCTGCCTTCTCAATCCATTGAGCCTTCGATTGTCCTTATTCGTGCGGAGGGCAAAGACTCCGCCCATTGTGGCGAAGGGCGATGGAATCTCAATGTCTTAGAGTCTACGCTTTTGGCGCTTCATGAGGCAGGGGCATTGGTAACGGCTCCGATGATGGAAATGTCGGTGCCTATTCCATCTGAATGTGGAGGGCTATCCGGATTCGTGAATTTGGCGGAAATGACGAAACGCATAGGATCAGTCGTCTATCCTAATTCCGTCCCAACTGCCCTGGCCCAGGCTGCAACCCGATCCGGCGGTCTTGCGTTGCCTTCAGATAAAGATGGGATGGTTGGAGGGTTTACGTTCGACTCCTCTTCTTTGAATGCTTCTCGCTTGCCTTATGGGATCGCTGTGGCCTTGCTCGCGTCAAGGGGTGAAACGACACCAACGACGGGTTCTTTTCTGCATGTGCCAGACATGATGCCCTCAAATGGCCAATCTTTATTCCCGATATATCCCTTCACCGATGTATGGGATTTGGTACAAGCAGGGAAACAGGAAGCCTTGGTTCATCTTTTTCAAGGGAAAATAGTGTTTCTCTTTTCGGGGTCATCATCCAACCCGGCTCTTTCCATTCTCAGGGAGTCCAAGGTTCCGGTTGCTGTTCTTCACGCGCAATTGGCCAATGCGTATCTGACAAACTCATGGACCTCGACGCCTCCATTTGTGGTGGTGTTCTTGGCGACGGTGAGTGCGGGATGCCTTTTGATGGTATGTCTGTTTCGCGAAATATCACCGAAGCATTTCGGACTTATAGGTCTTGCGATTGTGGGATCGGCAAGTGGAATTCTTTTTCTTGCGTTCCATTGGGGTTGGATTTGGCCTCTCTTCAGTATGGGCCTGGCCACAGGGATGGCAATTTTCGGGATGGGTGCCCGGCGGCTCTTACAGTCTCGGGCGACCGTGCAAGAACGAATTGTCCAGAGAGAACGGCAACTCACGCAACTGGGTCATGAATTAACAGGGAAACAATCTGATGTTCGACAATTGGAAGACCAACTTGTCAATGCACAGCGGCAGACGAATCATTCCGTGACCGTGATCGAAGAGTTACAGACTTCCCGGCATCACGCCCTTTCCCAATTAGAACGGTATCAGGGAGAGATTCAAGATACCCGTCAGAAGATTGTTCGATTACAAAAGGAGTTATATGAGCTTCGTCAGCATGTGCCGGCATTTCCGGTCGAATTCCCTTTTGAGTCTCTGCACCTGGATGACCAAGCGCTGATTCAAGAATGTGAAGCGTGCCAGATTGTGACTCGTGACCCAGCCGTTCTTCGACTCTTTCACAATCTGAAGAAAGCGGCGGCCACGCAAGTTCCCATTTTGTTGTTGGGTGAAACCGGCACCGGCAAAGAAGTCTTTGCCAAAGCCGCTCATGCTCTGAGTCCTCGACGGCACGGTCCTTTTATCTCGGTGAACATGGCGGCGATCCGTTCCGAATTATTTGAGGGCGAATTATTTGGGCATGTGAAGGGGGCGTTTACCGGAGCCGTGGGCCGTACCGGTTTTTTAGAATCGGCACATGGCGGGACGCTTTTTTTAGATGAAGTCGGGGACCTGCCGATCGATCTCCAAGCCAAGCTGCTGCGTGTGTTAGAAGATGGAGGGTTTCACCGGATAGGGCAGAGTTGTGTGACTCATGTCGATGTGCGCATCGTTGCCGCAACAAATCGTGATCTTCAAGAAGAGGTCCATGCGGGGCATTATCGAGAGGATTTATACTATCGATTACGGAGTATTGTGTTGACCCTTCCGCCTCTTCGTGCCCGTAGCGAGGCCGATCATGTGCTGTTGGCCAAGACCTTCTTGCAGCAATATGCGAACTTACAACATCGAACAAACTTAGTTTTCACGCAAGGGGCGTTGGATGCGATCGTAGCTCATCAATGGCCGGGCAATATTCGTGAATTGCGACAGACTGTGGCGCAAGCCGTAGCCCTGGCGAACGGTTCCGTCATTGCCGAAGGCGACCTGAATCTCCAAGTCTCCAAGAAACCAGCGGGCAGTGAAGAATGGGGGAAGGAAGACCATGCCCATCGGGAAGATGCCATGGTGTTGGAATGTTTACGTCGTCACCAATTTGAGATGCAATCGACCGCTGCGGCTTTGGGTTGGGATCGGGGAACCGTGACACAACGATTGAAAGGTCTAGGATTTCAGGCCCTCATGGACTATCAAGGAGATATCCATGCTGCAGCGCAAGCATTAGCGGGTGATGAAAAATATGTGAGGGTGGTTGAGGGACGATTGCGAGAATATACGGAGAATTTAGTGCCCCCTTCAAAACACTATGGGTCGGTTGACGAGGCCATTGCTGACTGCCGTAAACGCTTCAGAAATTTACCGGAGCGCCATTTCCCAGCCGTCCAACAATTGCTGTATAAGCGCTTCGCCTCATCATGAAAGGTGAAAAGTTCGAAGTAAGGAGTACAGGGTGAGAGAGAAGAAGAGATTGACCTGTTCTGTCTCTTTTGTTACTCACTACCCACTTTTTACTTCTCACTTTCTTTAAAAGCCAGCCTTATCTTGGGCTGTTAGGCTGGAACAAACTTCAGTGCGGCTGAATTAATGCAATAGCGTAACCCGGTTGGTTGTGGGCCATCGTCAAAAATGTGGCCCTGGTGCCCACCGCATCGGGCACAATGCACTTCCGTCC
>QJYE01000025.1 GCA_003235785.1 Nitrospirota bacterium | reverse complement strand
GGATTGCTGAACAATGGACCACGCTCAACCAACTCCACACCTCATAAAGGCTGGAGAACAATTGCCTGGAATTCAATCCTGGCGCCCCTATCAATCCTCTCAGGCTTGTTGCGAGCCCATTGCTCACATTCGAGCCGACAACCTTTCCATCGCCTATCACTCTCAGCTGGCACTTCAGTCGGTCAATCTCGAAATTAATAAGGGATGTATTACGGCGTTGGTGGGACCATCGGGCTGTGGGAAGACCAGCTTTCTCATGAGCATCAATCGATTAACGGATCTTATCCCCGGCTGCAAAGTCTCCGGCCGATTGCAGATGAATGAATTGGACGTCCTGGCTCTTTCCACGAATCTCCTTCATTTGCGACGGCAGGTAGGCATGATTTTTCAAAAACCTACCGTCTTCCCTTTCTCTATCAAGAAAAATCTCGAATTACCCCTTCGTGAACCTGGCAAACATGCCCGTACAACATGGGACGCTAGGATCGAAACCTCATTGCAACAAGTCGGGTTGTGGGATGAAGTCAAAGATCGCCTTAACCAACCAGCACAAGTGTTATCCGGTGGGCAGCAACAACGCCTGTGCCTCGCACGGGCCTTAATCCTCTCACCCGAGGTTCTGCTCCTGGACGAACCGTGCAGCGCCTTAGATCCTCTCTCCAGCGGAATCGTTGAAGATCTCATTCTGAGCTTACGGGGCCGTTATACGATGATTATCGTCACCCACAATCTGGCCCAAGCCCGGCGCATGGCGGACCATGTCGCCCTATTTTGGTCTGTGGATGGCATTGGTCAACTCATTGAAACCGGTTCAGCTCAACGCATTTTTGACTCTCCTCAGCATGAATTGACCGCCGCCTACATCTCCGGAGCCCGGGGCTAGCCCCCTTCAGCATTTTTCTCCCGATTCCTTATCAAGTTTACGGCTGTTTGACCTGTTCTTAACACGGTCGTAACACGCTTCCCCTAGTATTCCTTTCAACAACGATGAAACTCATGAAGTCTCATGACACCCCTACTTTCTCATTCAAAAATAGGAGACCGTATTCATGAAAAGTTCTCTAGTAGGCCTCGTTATTACTTTCGCGTTATGTTTGGCCGCTTCTGATGTCTGGGCCCTGGATCCCCTTTATGAGGATACACTCTCGAATGTCCTACGCGAAAAAGACATTATCACCAAGGAAGACTGGGTGCGCATTGAGGCGGCAGAGGAGAAAAAAGCGGCAGAGCAACAAAAAGCGCTTGAGGCGAAATTTCCTGTCACCGTCGGTTGGGGCAAGAAGGGCTTTGAATTTAAAACCACTGATGGGAAATTTGCCACACAAATGCAATGGAGATTTCAAGGCCGCTGGACCTATCCTACAAACGGAGACCCTATATCTGCCTCAGATTTCAATCAGGGCCCCGAGAGTACATTTGAGCTTCGACGGGTTCGAATGAAAATCGGCGGTCATGGGTATCAACCCTGGATTAAGTATTATTTCGAGCTGGACTTGCAATCCACATCCAATTCCGGCGGATCAGCCGGAAGTACACGATTGATCGACTGGCGGATTAGCCTCGAAAAGTGGAAATTCCTGTCGCTGCAAATCGGACAATGGAAAGTCGACTATAACCGGGAACGAAGAGACTCTTCAGGCAATCAACAGTTCGTCGAACGATCGATCGTCAATGAGATCTTTACCATCGATCGACAGGTTGGAGCCATGTTGTATGGCCATGTAGCGCCAGGCACGGCCTTTGATTCACGATATTATGCCGGTGTGTTTACCGGGTCTGGCCGAGGAGAAGCCAACGACGACGCCAACATGATGTATTTCGGACGGTACCAATGGAACTTTTTGGGGCGAGATCTGAAATGGTCACAAAGTGACGTGGAGTTTCATCAACAACCCACGGGAAGTATGGCCTTCGCCGCCTATACGACTATTGGTAAATGTACCCGGTGGTCGTCAAGCGGATG